>JAAXIA010000103.1 GCA_012270595.1 Rhodanobacteraceae bacterium
GCCACAGGGTGTAGCCCGCACCAATAATCAGAGTAAAGGCCGCGCACAGGCCAATCCATGGATTGGCACTGAAGCTGGCCAGTATCACCATGAACTCGCCAACAAAACCACTGGTGCCAGGCAATCCGCAATTAGCCATGGCAAACACGACGAGGAAGAAACCAAACCAGGGCATGACATTAATCAAGCCGCCGTAATCCTTGATGAGGCGTGTGTGCAGGCGGTCATACATCACACCGATGCAGCTAAACATGGCACCGGAAACAAAACCATGCGAAATCATCTGCACCATCGCGCCCTGTAAACCCAGTCTCGCTGTATCGATACGATCATCATGGCACACCAGCATAAAAGCAATAAAAATTCCCAGTGTGACAAAACCCATGTGCGCAATCGACGAATAGGCCACGAGTTTCTTCATATCTTCCTGCACCAGCGCTACGTAGCCGATGTAGATAATTGCAATCAGGCTGAGGGCGACGACAAGCCAAGTAAAATGTGCGCCGGCATCAGGCACAATGGGCAAGATAAAGCGCAGCATTCCATACGTACCCACTTTCAGCATCACCGCAGCCAGCACTACTGAGCCGCCAGTAGGCGCTTCCACGTGGGCATCAGGTAACCAGGTATGCACCGGTACCATGGGTACCTTGATCGCAAAGGCCAGTAAAAAGGCGAAGAATAGCCAGCTCTGTTCACGCATCGTGAGCGGCATGACAGCCCAGACGTGCAGATCAAACGTGGGCAGCTGGTTCGCTGTGAAACTGGCGGAATGGTGATACAGGTACATCAGCGCGATCAGCATGAAGACCGAGCCGAAGAAGGTGTAGATAAAAAACTTCAGTGTGGCATACACCCGCCGCGGGCCACCCCATACTCCAATAAGGATGAACATGGGAATCAGCATGGCCTCGAAGAAGACATAAAACACCAGCGCATCGGTGGCACAGAACACGCCAATCATCAGACCTTCAAGCACCAGTATGGCCGCCATGTATTGATGGGTATTGACCTTGATGACTCCCCAGGCACCGACCACCACCACTACGCCAATAAAGGTCGTAAGCAAAATCAAGGCAACCGAAATACCATCTGCACCAAGGCTGTCATGCACACCCAGTGCGGCTATCCAGCGATAGTTTTCAACCCACTGCATACCACCTGCGGCCTGGTTGTAGCCAAGCAAAAAAAGGCTAAGTACAAAGGTGAGCAGCATGAAGAAGAGCGTGAGCCAACGCGCTACATTGGGCCGATCAGAACCCACGAAAAGCACCGGCAACGCGCCGAAAACAGGGAGCCAGATCAATAGGCTGAGCAAATGATTAAACATATGTTCCTGCTTTCCTTATGGCTTCATCAGCCAGTACCCGCCAAGCAGCAGGATTAGACCGACAATCATTGCAAAGGCGTAGTGATACAGGTAACCAGACTGTAACCGGCGCATGCCAGCGGCTAGCCGTCGCACTGTCAAGGCCAGACCATTGACCATGACCCCATCGACCAGCTGGGCATCGCCGGTTTTCCACAGCAAGTGTCCCAACTTTTGACTACCTTTGGCAAACAGCATGTAGTACAGGTCATCAAACCAGAACTTGCGGTCGAGCATGATCCACAACGGCTTGAATACCTTTTGCAATTTGCCTGCCAGCGCCGGATTTAACAGGTAGATATAACTCGTCAAGACAAAAGCCAGGACCACCAGAGCAAAGGGCGCACTGAAAAAACCGTGCAAGGCCATCGCTGTGGCACCGCGGAAATGCGCGCGCATCGCCTGTAACAATGGCTTTACTCCCGTGCCATCAATGGCCTTTCCAAACCAGTGCCCGAAGAGCAACGGCCTGACGGTAAAAAAGCCCACAAAACCCGAAGGGATTGCCAGCAATATCAGCGGCACAGTCACCACCCAGGGCGACTCTTTCGGTGCATGCGCCAATACCCCCCGCACATCGTGGTGGTTATGGTGATGACCAGGCTTTGCCACAGTGAAGCGTTCCTTGCCATGAAAGGTAAGGTACATCAGACGAAAACTGTACAAGGCAGTCACAAAAGCACCAGCAAGCACACAAAAATAGGCATAGCCCGCACCCCAGCGATGGGATTCACCCACAGCCTCAATAATCGCATCCTTGGAATAAAAACCTGAAGAGAAAGGCACCGCACACAAGGCCAATGACCCCACCCACATGGTCAGCCAGGTGATCGGCATATATTTGCGCAAGCCGCCCATGTAACGCATATCCTGCTCATGGTGCATGGCAATGATGACTGAACCCGCGCCCAAAAAGAGCAAGGCTTTAAAAAAAGCATGGGTCATCAGATGGAACACCGCACCGGCATACATCGCCACACCCAGTGCTGCCGTCATATAACCCAGTTGCGAGAGGGTGGAATAGGCGATAACACGCTTGATGTCGTGTTGCACCACCCCAATCAAGCCGGTAAACAAGGCACCGGTAGCACCAATGACCAGGACGACGCTCAGTGCTGTCGGAGACAGTTCAAATAGAGGCGACATGCGGGCGACCATAAAGATGCCCGCTGTCACCATCGTCGCGGCATGAATCAAGGCAGAGATTGGCGTCGGACCTTCCATTGAGTCGGGTAACCACACATGCAGCGGGACCTGGGCGCTTTTGCCCATGGCTCCGATAAACAGCAACAGACAAATGACGGTAGCTGCATGCCAGTGCATGCCCGACGTGATGGCCAAGGTTTTGCCAGCCAGGCTGGGGGAAGCGGCAAACACACTGGCATAATCCAGCGTGCCTAGAAAATAAAGCACCGCAGCAATGCCCAGAAGAAAGCCAAAGTCACCGACACGATTAACCAGAAAAGCCTTCAGATTAGCAAAAATCGCCGTGGGTCTGCGGTACCAGAAACCAATCAGCAGGTAGGACACCAGCCCCACCGCCTCCCATCCAAAAAACAGCTGCAGAAAGTTATTAGCCATCACCAGCATAAGCATGGAGAAGGTAAACAGTGAGATATAGCTGAAAAAACGCTGGTAGCCCGGGTCATCCGCCATGTAGCCAATGGTATAGACATGCACCAAAAGCGATACGAAGGTCACCACCACCATCATCAAGGTAGTAAGCCGGTCCACCATAAAGCCGACGCCAAGGTGCAGCTGGCCGACATCAAGCCAAGTGTAAAGGTCATGATTGTAATTCGGTGCGCCGACAAAACCGATGCGATAAAGCACGTAGCACGACAAGACACAGGAAACCAGCAGGCCCAAAATGGTCACGCTATGCGCACCCGCGCGACCAATCTGCTTACCAAGGAAACCGGCAAGCAAACAGCCCAACAATGGTGCCAGGACAATCGTCAACATAACAGAGGTGGACAATGCCATCAGATCAACCCTTCATGCTCTCGATTTCAGCCACATTGACCGTACGGCGATGACGGAACAACAACACCAGAATCGCCAGACCAATGGCGGATTCTGCCGCCGCCACAGTGAGAACAAAGAACACAAACACCTGCCCGGCCACATCATGGTTGAACCGGGAAAAAGCCACGAAATTGATATTGACCGCCAGCAACATCAACTCTAGCGCCATCAGCAACACAATCAGATTTTTGCGATTGATAAACAAACCCGCAATCGCAATACAAAACAGGATCGCGCCAAGCACGATAAAGTGCGAAAGCGTAAGCATCATCTGGTCTCCTTCTCTGGCGCACGACTGACAGGTGGCTCAGTTGGACCTGCCGCGTCCATCTTCACCAAGCGGACACGATCACGCGCCCTCACATTGACCTGCTCGGCGATAACCTGGCGCTTGTTCGCGACGCGATGCTGGCGTTGACGCAAGGTCAGCATGACGGCCACCACCATGCCAACGGTCAAAATAAGCGCAGCGATCTCCACCGGAAGCAGGTAGTGCGTATAAAGCGCCTTGCCCAGCCATGCGCTGTTGGAGTGCCCGTTCGCCGCTGCCGGATTGGCACCCATAACGTAGCTGCGCATGGTACGTACGCCGATCAGGGCGAGCATTTCCAGAAGCATAACCACTGCCACTAAAATGCCGACGGGAAGGAATTTTACGAAACCTTCGCGCAGTTTTTCCTGGTCGAGATCCAGCATCATAACGACAAAGAGGAACAATACCATCACCGCGCCGACGTATACCACGATCAGCGCAATAGCCAGAAACTCCGCCTCGGCCAGCATCCAGATACAGGCTGTACTGAAAAAAGCAAGGATTAGCGCCAACACAGCATGCACCGTATTGCGAAGCGTAATGACCGACAGTGCAGCACCCACCGTCACAGTTGCAAAGAAATAAAAACAAAGCAGTTGGAACAGCTGCGCAGTTATCATGACATTCCCCATGGTCTTTAGCGGAACACCGCGTCCTGGGCACGCGCCGCAGCAATATCAGCCTCGAAACGATCACCGATGGCAAGCAGTTGTGACTTGGTCACCACGCTCTCGTCACGGCTGTCAAAATGGTACTCATGGATGCCGGTCTCAACGATTGAATCCACCGGACAGCTCTCCTCGCAAAAACCACAGAAGATGCACTTGAACAGGTCGATATCGTAGCGGGTGGTGCGGCGCTGACCATCACACTCACGCGCAGCCGAATCAATCGTGATTGCCAAAGCTGGACATACCGCCTCACACAGCTTGCAGGCAATGCAGCGCTCCTCCCCATTGGGATAACGACGCAGTGCATGCAACCCGCGAAAACGGTTTGACTTGGGGATATGCTCCATGGGGTAATGCATCGTATATTTCGGGCGCAGAAGATAGCGCAGAGTCAGTCCCAAGCCACGGAACAGCTCAATTAGCAGCAGGCTTTTAAAGTAACGCACCAGAGTTTTCATAGAATGAATCAATTCCCCGCAAGACCGTAATACTTAAGGCAACCAGCCACCAGAACCCAGACCAGGGTAATGGGAATGAACACCTTCCAGCCCAGACGCATGATTTGATCGTAGCGATAACGCGGAAAGGTAGCGCGAAACCACAAAAAGCAAAAAGCAAAGAAAAAAGCCTTGATAAACAACCACCAAAAACTGCTGTGCCCCAGCCCACCCCAACTGACCGGGAAGGGACTAAGCCAGCCGCCCCAAAAAAGGATCGCAGCAAGAAAACTCACCAAAATCATGTTGGCGTATTCCGCCAGAAAGAAGAGCGCAAAGGCTGAACCGGAATACTCCACATGAAAACCGGCAACGATTTCCGACTCCCCTTCGGCCACATCAAACGGGGCGCGATTGGTCTCCGCTACGCCGGAGATAAAATAGATAAAGAACGCCGGCAGGAGCGGCAGCCAGAACCAGTCCAGCATGCCCCGCGAGCCGGCCTGCGCGTGCACAATAGCGCTTAGGTTCAGTGATCCGGCCAGCACCAGCACACAAACCAGGCACAGTCCCATCGCCAGCTCATAAGAGATGACCTGCGCCGCCGAACGCATCGCGCCAAGCAGGGCGTAACGCGAGTTGGATGCCCAGCCGGCCAGAATAATCCCGTAGACTCCCAGCGAAGTCATTGCAAGCAGGTAGAGCAAACCGGCATTGACATTGGCCAGCACCAACTGGTCCGAGAACGGAATAACTGCCCATGCGGCGAGCGCCGGGATCAGTGCCAGCATCGGTGCCAGATAATAAAGCACGCGGTTGGCGTGCGTGGGAAGGATCACTTCCTTGCAGAGCAGCTTGAGCACATCGGCAAAAGCCTGGAACAAGCCCAGTGGCCCCACCTTGTTCGGTCCCATGCGCACGTGCATCCAGCCGATAATCTTGCGCTCCCAGTACACAAACATCGCCACCGCAAGAACCAGCGGCAACACAATGGCAAAAATGCAGGCGACAGGCCAGACAAGCTGATTAAAGAGCGCTTCGTCCACGGGGTTTATGCCTTACTCAAGGTGAGAGAACTTCCATAGGGCGGCAAGCTGGCGGTGCTATCCTGCGCCGCCTCAATCCAAACGGTTCTATCAGGCACCGCGCTATCGAGCACCACGGGCAAGCTGCCTGTGCTGTCCGCCACACGCACATGGTCACCCTGGATAAACCCCTGCCGCTGCGCTTCATCGCTGTTGATCCTCAAGGCAGGTGGACGATTAAGCGGGTGCGCGTTCAGCGCATGGGCGCGCCGCAATACTGCATCACTGCGGTAGATCGGCCAGTTTGCCAAACGCACCAGTCCACGGGATGGCTGACGCTGACTCAGTGCATCACGTGCCGCAACGGCACGTGCCACGATGCCTTCACGCAGGCCCGCCAGATCGTTGAATTCAAAACCGGGAAGCTGCATCATGCCACCCAGTGCACGCAAAACTTTCCAGCCGGGACGCACCGCACCGGGCGCTTTCGCACCAGCACGCGCCACCTGTTCCATAGCGTCCACATTCACCAGCGTGCCATCCATTTCCGGCATCAACGCGATCGGCAAGATAACATCAGCCAGGGCGTGCAAGGCCGGGCTGGCAAATGCGCTAAAGGCCACCACACGCGCACCTGCCAATGTCTTCATGGCCAGCGCGCCAGCGGCAAAATCATGCGGTGGCTCCACACCGTAAAGAACGTAAACTTGACGAGGTTCGGTCAGCATCGCCTGTGCATCAAGGCCATCCGTTTCTGGCACCACACCCAGCCCCGACAGACCAAGCGCATTAGCCCCCAGTGGCAACTCGTTATAAGCCGCTGCAGTGGCCTCGGCAATAAAGCGTGCGAGAGCACGTAGCCAGGAGGCATGCGGATGGGTGACGGCCAGTTCGCCAAGAATCACCACCGCCTTGCCGGCCTTCAAAGCAGTCACCGTATCCACATCGCTCTGGTTGTGATCCGCTGCAGCAATGGTTTCGGCCAGGGCTGTCGGCGCGACCGCTCCGCTACTTACCGCCGCATGAGCCAAACCCAGCATGGCATCGACCATGTCCTGCGGCGGAACGATAGACGCCGCAAGTGGGTAATTGAACGCGAACGCAGCCGGGTTCAGCGCATAGACTTTGGCTCCTTGCCGTGTCGCCTGATGCAACCGATGGTTGAGCAAAGGCATCTCATGGCGAAGATCCGATCCAACCAGCAAGGCGGCTTGCACTTGCGCTACCTGCGCTACCGGTAACTCAAAACACCTCGCCACGGCCTGATCGGCAAAATCAAGCTGACGCAGGCGATGATCAATGTGGGGACAGGCCAGCGCGCAAGCCAGCCGTTTGAGCAAATCAGCTTCCTCGTTACTCGTGGCTGGATGCACCAGGACGCCAAGTTCTGGACCGGATGCCATTTTCAGGATGTCGGCAGACATTCCCAAAGCGTCATCCCAGGTGGTCTGCTGCCAAACCCCGCCGCGCTTTAGCTGTGGAACATGCAGGCGATCTGCCGCATACATGCCCTGGTAACTGTAACGGTCACGATCGGCAAGCCAGCACTCATTGAGTGCTTCATGATCCCGTGGCACCGTGCGCAACACCTCACCCTGACGTACATGCAGCCACAGGTTGGAACCAAGTGCATCGTGGTAGCTGATGGATGCCCTGGCGACCAACTCCCACGCCCGCGCCTTGAACCGGAATGACTTGTCGGTCAATGCACCGACTGGACAGACGTCGATGATATTGCCGGACAATTCGGTTTCCAGGGTCTTTCCGATATAGGTGCCAATTTGCAGGTTTTCACCGCGGTACATGCCGCCGAGTTCATCTGTGCCGGCAATCTCACTGGTAAAACGAATGCAACGTGTACACTGGATGCAGCGGGTCATCTCGGTGGCGACCAGCGGCCCGATGTTTTCATCCGCCACGGTGCGCTTGCGCTCAGTGAATCGTGAGATGCTACGACCATAACCCAGCGCCACGTCCTGCAATTCACACTCACCACCCTGATCGCAAATCGGGCAATCCAGTGGATGGTTAATCAGCAAAAACTCCATCACGTCTTTCTGGAACTTCAGCGCACGGTCTGAACGTGTCGTGACCTTCATGCCCTCGCTCACTGGTGTGACACAAGCCGGCTGTGGTTTGAGCATCATGCGCCCACCCATCTCGACATCGACCAGGCACATACGACAATTGGCAGCGACTGAAAGTTTGCGGTGGTAACAAAAGCGTGGAACAGCAACGCCCATCGCATCGGTCGCCTCAATAATCATCGCGCCCTTACGAATCTGCACCGGCTTACCGTCCACCTCCATGGTGACAAGATCGGTAGCGGCGACCTGGTCTGTTGACACACGCATCAGGCAGCGACTCCACAGTCAGCGGTGATCTGGCTCTCAATCATGGACTGACCATGGCGCACGAAATATTCAAACTCATCCCAGAAGTGCTGCAGAAAGCCCTGCACCGGCCAGGCTGCTGCCTCGCCAAAGGCACAAATGGTATGGCCTTCGATTTGACCGGCGACTGCCTTCAGGCGATGTAGATCGTCTTCACAGCCTTTGCCTTCAACAATACGGTCAAGCACGCGATACATCCAGCCGGTGCCCTCACGGCAAGGCGTACATTGACCGCATGACTCTGCCTTGTAAAAGCGCGCGATGCGGCGGCACACCTTAACCATGCACGTGCTCTGATCCATCACGATCACCGCACCAGATCCCAGCCCCGAACCGGCTTTTTGCAGACAGTCATAGTCCATGGTGGCTTCCAGCATCACAGCGGCGGGCAGAACTTTCATGGAGGATCCCCCCGGAATCACTGCTTTCAGGGCATGCTCGCCGCGCATGCCACCGGCCATCTCCAAAAGCTCCTTGAACGACGTACCGAGGCGCACTTCAAAATTACCCGGCCTGGCGACGTGACCGGATACCGAGAAGATCTTCGGGCCGCCATTATTCGGTTTACCCTGGCTCAGAAACCAGTCAGCACCCCGGTGAAGCAGCAAAGGTACCGAAGCAAAGGTTTCGGTATTGTTGATCGTGGTCGGTTTACCGTACAAGCCAAAATTGGCAGGAAAAGGCGGTTTGAAACGCGGCTGACCTTTCTTGCCTTCCAACGACTCCATCAGCGCGGTTTCTTCGCCGCAAATGTAGGCGCCGGCACCCAGCGTGGCGTAGATGTCCACATCGATACCCGAGTTTTCAATGTTTTTCCCCAAAAGCCCTGCTGCATACGCC
>JAAXIA010000157.1 GCA_012270595.1 Rhodanobacteraceae bacterium
GTTCCAGCACACGTGCCATTGACATGTTGCGCAGCTTGTATAGGCCATTTAATCGCAGTCACGATCGTCTGTTGGTGATGGATGAGCGTTCGGCGGAGCTGACCAAGTACGCAGCCAATGCCATGCTGGCTACCAGAATCAGTTTTATGAACGAGATTGCCCACATCGCCGCGCGCGTGGGGGCCGATGTGGAACGGGTACGCCAGGGCATCGGTGCTGATCCACGGATCGGCTTTCATTTTATCTATCCCGGTGTCGGCTATGGTGGTTCATGCTTTCCCAAGGATGTGCAGGCACTGGAGCACATCGCGCGCGATGTGGGTTACCATGCGCGTTTGCTCAGTGCGGTAGAAGCAGTTAACCACGACCAGAAGGCGTACTTGTTTGAACTGATCCAGCAGCATTTTTCTAGGCAGCTTGTGGGTAAAACCATTGCCCTGTGGGGCCTGGCTTTTAAACCCGGAACTGACGATATGCGCGAGGCACCCAGCCGATGCCTGATAGAAACCTTGTGGCAAGCTGGTGCCAGCGTGCACGCCTGCGATCCCGCTGCGATCCAGGAAGCGCGCCGTATCTATGGTGAGCGCAGTGATTTGCTTTTGTGCACGAAGCCTTATGATGCATTGAAAGGAGCAGATGCCCTTGTAGTGGTGACGGAATGGAAACAGTTTTGCAGTCCGGATTTTGTGCGCATTCGTGCCGCGCTGAAAGAACCGGTGATTTTTGATGGTCGAAACCTGTACAATCCCGAAATGGTGGAAGAAGCTGGACTGTGCTATTACGGTATAGGGCGTTCTCGCCCGCTGGGGATGCTACGCTGATGGATGCACTGGACAAGCGCCTGACTGAAATGGAGGTCCGCTTGACCTTCATCGACGACACTGTGCAGAGTCTTGTTGATACCGATGCCCGGCAATTGGCCCGTATCGCTACGCTGGAGCGGAGTATGCGTGATTTGCGCAGTGAACTGGCGACCTTGCGACTGGAGCAAGCCGGCGACTCCCACAGCGAACGACCACCGCATTACTAATGCCCTGAAAGCGGGTAGCTTTAACGGATGATTGAGCATGGCGAATTCTCTGCGCGAGCAGTTGCTTAAAACTGGCATTGTTAAACAACTACGCGAGGCTAAGCGCTCGAGCCCATCGGTTCCAGATGCTGACAAGCGGACAGTAACGCTGGCCGGAAACAAGGTGAGCAGTACGAAAAAAACGTCGGCAGTCCGTGAGGGTCCCAGTCTGGCCAAGGCTTATGCCATGCGCTCACAGGCCGAGATATGCGAACACCGTGAAGCCGAGCGTAAGGCCGTTGAAGAAGCGCAGCGTAAACGTGCATGCAAACAGAAGCTTAAGCGATTGCTTAAGGGACGCGTCTTGAACGAAGCCGATGCCGAGCACGTGCGTCATTTTGAATACGGCGGCAAGATTCGGCGCATCTACGTTAACGCGCAGCAACTGACGGCAATTAACGCCGGTGGGCTGGGTGTCGTGCAGCAAAATGGTTATTACATGCTGGTCGAGCGCGCGGTGGCCGAGCAGGTGCGCGAGATGGATGCCAGGCGACTGGCGTTACTGATGGAACCTGTTCAACGCAGCGGTGTTGATGAAGATGGCATACCTGACGATCTGATCTGGTAGCCAGGCTTGCGTTGTGATGGCGGACATGAAACCGGATAACGCCGGGGAAGTCTGCTGGACGCAGGCTGGTTTCATCAGTGGTCTGCTTTGCTCTGTATGGGATGGCGAAAGCAACTGGTCAAATGGTCGTTGACCATGCCAGTGGCCTGCATCAGTGCGTAGCAGATAGTCGGGCCGACAAAATGCAAACCGCGTTTTTTCAATGCATGACTCATGTGGGTGGACTGTTTGGTTTTGGCCGGTACAGTGTTGGCGTGCTGCCAGTGGTTGATGATGGGCTGGCCATCCACAAATGACCACAGATAGTTATCCAGGTTGCCACATTGCGCGATGATTTCCTGTACTGCGCGCGCGTTGTTGCGCATGGCGTAGATCTTGCGTCGGTTACGGATTATTTCCGGGCTTTGTAGAAGGGACTCAAGTTCGTCATCGGGCATGGCTGCGACGCGGTTGATCTGCAGGCCATGGAAGCGCTGGTAGTAATGTTCACGTTTGGAGAGCACGGTGCGCCACGACAAACCGGCCTGTGCACCTTCCAGGCACAGAAATGCGAACAAAGCGTTATCATCGTGTACGGGAGCGCCCCATTCTTCATCATGGTACTGGCACATCAGCACATCGCCGTCCTTGGCCCAGGCACAACGCTGCATGGTGGTTTTCCTCTAGCCAAAACAGTTTATAAACAGAGGAACGGGAAATTATGCGACTATCCAACACCGACTGCTTATGCCCAGGGTGGTTTGTCGGGGTCGATATTGCCTTGCTGAGTACCAGGCCGACGCGTTGACCAGAGAAGCGCATACAGCTCTCGATAGCCCGCTACCAGCACGTGCAGGGGCGGGGCACGTCAAGCGCCTGTTACAGCAGGTGCACTGCGGCGACAGGGCCTGCGTCACTCCAAAGATGATGATATCGGTCCGATGTCGGCGTGGCGCATCATGGGTTCCTTAAAAGCCATCATATGCTACAACCCAAGCTGACAAAACGCGCCAAGATAGCCTAAAACGAAAAAACTAGCCTAAAACGAAAAAACGTATGTCTATGTCATTACCTGTTTTATTGATGCTGGCGATGGTAGCGGGTCAGCATGCTTAACTGCGCGGACCAGCTGCAGGCCTGCTAGCCAGATCACTGCTGTGCGCGCGGGACAGGTTTGGTGAAGCTTTATGCACGTTCATGGATGCGCGACTTCAACGCCACAGCGAAAGCACCGCTCGGCGCCTGGTTCCAGAGCGATGGTCTTGGTGTATTCGGGACGGTTGAAGGCGTTGGGTATACATTCCATAGGCTCCAGAGCCACCGAGCGACGCATGTCACGGTCGATGGTATCGGCTGTAAAGACCTGCATGCAACCATGTTCCTGCCATACGTTAATACCAAAACCGCTGGCTGGATCGTGCAGGTGGGTATAGATACGCTGGTCTGCATCTGGAACAAGATCGAGGTAGCATTGGTCGATGATGGTGTCAGCGATGAGACGTGGTATGCGAAAGTCAAGCGCAGGGACGGCATCCACGGGCAGGTAGGCGGCTTCACCTGCGAGCGCGATAAGCCTGGCGTCGGTACGGAGCAGGGTTTCCGATGGCACCCTGAGCTGCCAGTGGTCCACACTTCCATCGCTCACCCGGAAATACGGATGCCAGCCGAAGAAACAGGGTGCCGTGTGCGCACCTTTATTGCGCGTGCGGCTCTCCAGGCGCAGCCCCTGGGCGTCCAGGGTATAGCGCACTTCAAGGTCTATGGCGTAGGGATAGCCAACCTGTGGCTGGATCGCCGTGCTACTGAGCACGATCTCGGCGCATTGCGCGGTTGCGTGCAGTGAGGAGATGGTAAAATCCACGTCACGGACCAGCCCGTGCATGACGCCACGCCTGGTGCCTGTCGTGTCCGGTTGCAGGTCGTGCTCTTTACCCCCGAAGGGGTAGCGCGCGTTGTCGATACGTCCACCAAAGGGTAGCATGATGGCAAAGCGTGAGGCGGATCGTGCCAGCAGCTCGGCTTCATCGCGATAGCCAGCGGCGATATCGAACAGGTCATTTCCACGGGGTACTTTAAATTTGATCAGGGTGGCACCATGGCAGGCAATGTGTACACAGCTTCCTTGGTGGTCACATAGAACCGCAACCACTTGCTTTCCCAGGCTGGTTTTGTCTACGGCGAATCTGCCCACGGCTGTTTCCTTGTCAGGTTTTTCTGTGTATTACAGAACTTTAATGGTAGCCTGATTCTGTTTTTCTTCCAGGTTTTTTTTATGCTTCTACGCGATACACAACAAGCAACGCCGATGACCCGCTTAAGTGAATACCAGGCTCCGGCATGGCGCGTTGACACGGTTGATCTGGCGTTTGACCTGGGTATCGACCAAGGCAAGGTCAGTGCGCGTCTGGTTGTAAGGTGCGATACCAGGCAAGATGAGCCATTGCGTCTTGATGGTGAGCATCTTGAGCTGCTGTCCATTGCTTTGGATGGCAAGCCACTGTCAGTAGAGGCGTGGCGCTACGATGGGCATGTTCTGGAGGTCGATGGGGTCCGTGATGGCAGCGTGCTGGAAACATGTGTGCGTCTCAATCCTGCGGCAAACAGTGCACTGGAAGGGTTATACCTGTCCGGTTCACGTGAGAACGGTTTTCTTCTTACCCAGTGTGAGGCTCAGGGTTTTCGCCGTGTCACATTTTTCCCGGATCGACCCGATGTGCTGGCAAGGTACACCGTGACCTTGTGTGCCGAGCGCAAACGTTTCCCTGTTCTTCTGGCCGGTGGTAACCCGGATGGTTCTGGTGAGTTGGAAGACGGACGCCATTGGGCGCGTTTTGTCGATCCCTATCCCAAGCCCAGTTATCTGTTCGCCATGGTGGCTGGCAAGCTGGAAAAAATTGAGCGTGACTACACGACGGGTGATGGTCGTCGTGTCAAGCTGTTGATGTGGTCCGAGGCCAATGCGATCAATCGCTGCCATTATGCGCTGGATGCTCTGGAGCGCGCGATGCGCTGGGATGAGCAAACCTATGGTCGTTACTATGACCTTGAGGTGTTCCACGTCGTTGCCACGCACGACTTCAACATGGGCGCAATGGAGAACAAAGGTCTCAACATTTTCAACGCCAAGTACCTGTTGGCCGATTTCGACTCTACGACCGATGAAGAGTATCGCGCGGTGGAAGCTGTGGTGGCACACGAATATTTCCATAACTGGAGCGGTAACAGGGTCACTTGCCGCGACTGGTTTCAGCTCTCACTTAAGGAAGGGTTCACGGTTTTCCGCGAACAAAGCTTTTCGGCAGACATGAACTCGGCATCGCTTAAGCGTATTGAAGACGTCAGTGTGCTACGTCGCACCCAGTTCATTGAGGACGCTGGTCCCTTGGCTCATCCGGTGCGCCCTGATGCGTATTGCGAAATTAACAATTTTTATACTGCGACGGTATATGAGAAGGGGGCCGAGCTAGTGCGTATGCTGGTCGGGCGATTGGGCGCTTCGGGTTTTCGCCGTGGCACCGACTGCTACTTCGCCCGTCACGATGGTCATGCTGCCACCGTCGAGGATTTTCTCGCAGCGTTGGGTCAGGCCAATCATAGTGATCTTTCGCCTTATCTGGCCTGGTATGGTCAGGCCGGTACTCCACTGGTACGGGCGCGCGGCAGTTATGACCCATCGCGTCGTCAGTACACGCTTTTCTTATCGCAGTACACCCCGCCGAGCCCCGGCCAGCCGCATAAGCAGCCTTTGCCGATTCCAGTAAAGCTGGCACTGTTTGGTCAGGATGGCCAGGTATTGCCCTTGCATATGACTGAGCAGTCAGTCACCGGCCAGGATGAGGTCGTAGTGGTTCTTGATCTGGCCGAACAGTCTTTTTTGTTTGATAACGTAGCGGAGGCGCCGGTGCCGTCGTTGCTGCGTGCGTTCTCCGCGCCGGTGATTCTGGAATATGACTATGCACCGCATGAGCTGGTATTATTGCTGCGTCATGATGTAGACGGGTTCAACCGCTGGGAAGCCAGCCAGCAACTGGCGGTACGGGCCTTCGATGCCCTGCGTGATGGCGATGACGATAGCGCTTTGTCATCCTGGTGCGATGCACTGGCAACGCTGTTGGTGCAAGCCGACCAGCACGACGACCATGCTTTGCTTGCCAGATTGCTGACGCCACCCAGTGAGCTGGAGCTGGCTGAACGTCAGAACGCGGTTGACCCCGAACGGATCCACAACCTGCGTCAATCATTGCTATGGCGGCTTGCCGAGCGTATCGGCGGTGAGGTACTGCATGCACGCTATCAAAGCCTGGATACAGCCGTTGGC
>JAAXIA010000016.1 GCA_012270595.1 Rhodanobacteraceae bacterium
CCACAATATCCATTGGTGCCGCCAAGGAACCACCCTTGAGCAGCAAGGCCAGCTCGGAAGCTTCTTTTGGACTGGCCAGACCATTGGTCTGAAACCTGCTACTGAATACTCCCTCGATCGTGGCGTAGTTGATGACCCTGTAGCTAGTCTTCGGAATGCGTACTTCCTTGCCATTGACCACTTTGCTGCGGGTCACGCGCTCCACGTAGACCACCGCCATCGGTTTACCCACGTTATTGCGGGTAAACTCGAGCATTTTCCTGGCACCCGCCGAGTTCAACGAAACGTTCACACTAGGCGAGCCATTGTTCGGATCGGTTCCCGAGGAAGCATCCACCAGCTCATTGCCACTGACGATGACGCGCTTGCTCACCAGGTAAGGTGCACCGTGACTGCCATAATAAAGATGCGCGTCAGGTGGCACATTGCCAGTACGCACAGCCTCTTGCGTAGCCGGATCACCCGGACCGCCAAGACCCGCCACATATTCCAGCGTGGCCACTGCGCCAATGACGCGCTTGGCTTCAGTTGGATTTTGCACACCGGCCAGTTCGACCACAATCTGGTTGTCGCCCTGCGCCTGAATTACCGGTTCGGACACACCCAAGGCATTGATGCGATTGCGCAGGGTACCCAGGTTTTCTCTGATCGCACTTTGCGCAAGTTCACGTAACCTTTCCGGCTTCACCACGACATCGAGCGCAAAACGGTTGCCAGTATGGACCCCATCACTGAGATCGAGATGGGGGAAATGCGCGGCAATGGCATCGCTGGCAGCGTTGCGAGCGGCCTCAGTCGGCAAGAGCACAACCAGACCCTTGCCACGCACACGGCTGCGTGTCACTGCGATGTAACGAATCTTGTGGTCACGCAACAGGAAGGCAATGTCCCCGGTATAACGCCGCTCCTGCTTGTCGATCACCGCGTTTTGATCGACGCGCATCAGAAAGTGCACACCGCCTTGCAGGTCGAGTCCCAATGGCATCGCCCGTGCACCAATAGATTGCAACCAGTCTGGCACGGTGGATTCAAGGTTAAATGCCACTGTATACCGGCTGTCCAGCAAGGGTTTTAGCGCATCGGCGGCACTCTTTTGCAAGTCACCGTTGGCAAAACCAATGAGGATGGCATTACCCTTGGCCTTGTTTTGTTTGAGCGTAATGTTTTTATAGGCAATGTGGTTCTTCTTGAGTTCAGCCACAATCTTGCGCTCAAGCGCCTGGCCGACGCGCGCATTATGGGTCGCCGCCACCTGTATCGCCGACAGTGGCACGAAGGCATTGGGCAAGGCATAGACGATACCGAGCACCATGGCTACGACAACCAGTACGTATTTCCAGCGGGGAAAATCACTCATCTCGAGGCAATCTCACAAGTAGCCGTCCCTGGGTTGGCTTTCATGCTGGCGAAAACCGGACAGAAGTCATCCTGGCGACCTGTCATCGTACAAGGTCGGCTCTGGGGCAAAACCAGTCTCATACCAGCTTCAGGGTACCCTTGGGAAGCACCTGGGAAACGGCTGACTTTTGCAGACTGATCGACACATCCGTCGCGATCTCAAGCTGGATGAACGAGTCATCTACGTTCTTCACACGGCCGACGACACCACCATTGGTCACCACCTCATCGCCCTTGGCCAAGGCTGCGACCATGGCACGATGCTCCTTCTGCCGCTTGGTTTGTGGACGAATCATCAAAAAATACATGGCAGCAAAAATCACCGCCATAAAAATAATCATGGACATACCACCACCCGCACGAGGGGCAGGAGCAGCCTGGGCAATCACAAATGGCAGGGAAAAAGTCATCGTTTTAGTTCATACCATGCTTTGAGTGGAGGAAGTTATGCCTTTAAGAAGGCACCAAAACGGCCGCCAATTATGCCACGCTCAGCCTTCTTGCGCACGAAGCTGTGCCAAAAGATAACACGGAATTCACCCTGAAACGAAACGTACAGCACCGCCAGGCACACCAAATCCAGCCTGCATCTAGACTACTGCACCTTGCCGTCGCGCGTAAAAACCAGCCACGAAGTCACCGAGATTACCCGCCGCAACGGCGGCACGCAAGGCACGCATCAAGCGTTGGTAGTAGCGCAGATTGTGTGAAGTGGCCAGCTGACAGGCCAGGATTTCGTTGCAACGATCCAGATGACGCAGGTAAGCGCGGGAAAAGCCGTTGGCGCAAGCATAACAATCGCAGCCTTCTTCCACCACGCGCTTATCATCGGCGAACTTTGCGTTGCGAATACGCAGCATGCCCTCCGGCACAAACAAAAAACCGTTACGGGCATGGCGTGTAGGCATCACACAATCGAACATATCGATGCCGCGGCACACTGCTTCAACCATATCCTCGGGGCGGCCTACGCCCATCAGATAACGCGGCTTGTCTTGCGGCAACAGTGGCACGGTCACCTCCAGCATGCGATTGCGTTCCTCTGCCGGCTCGCCCACTGCCAGCCCTCCGACAGCGTAACCGTCAAAACCGATGTCAAGCAGTCCTTCCACCGAACGTCGGCGCAGCGTTTCGTGCACGCCACCCTGCACGATGCCGAACAGGTTATTACGATTGCCCAGTGCGTCAAAGGCGCAGCGCGAACGCGCCGCCCAGCGTAAAGAAAGCGCCATCGATTCCGCCGCCCGGCGTAACGACACTGGTTCCCCGCCCTCCAGATAAGGGGTACATTCATCGAGGATCATCGCGATATCGGAATCCAACGCGGTTTGGATCTTCATCGATACCTCTGGCGACAGGAAGACTCGCGCACCGTCGACCGGTGAGGCAAAACTCACACCCTCCTCGCTCAGTTTGCGTCTACGTGCCAGTGAAAACACCTGGAAACCACCCGAATCAGTGAGGATGGGCCGCCGCCAACCCATGAACCGGTGCAATCCAGTGAAACGCTCGATAATGCTTAAGCCCGGGCGCAAGAACAAGTGAAAAGCATTACCCAAAAGCATCTGCGCGCCAGTATCGGCAAGATCACGCGGCGTCATTGCCTTGACCGCGCCATAGGTGCCTATCGGCATAAACGCCGGGGTCTCTACCATGCCGCGAGGGAAATGGATCTGACCGCAACGGGCCGCTCCATCGGTAGCCAGAAGCTCGAAAGCAAGGGATGTCATCCGGCTTATTGTCGCAGCTTTTAGTTTTACAGGCACTCCTGAAAGAAGTATTTTTCGGGATGCCCGCCAGACGATCATGCGACTACTGGATAAGGAATGATCCTGCTTCCCTCAAACAGTGTTCTTGCCGTTCTGCTGAAAGGGCCCGGCGGAAAATGCATATACCTGCCCGTTTTACCCACCTCAACAGGAACATCCATCTTGCCAGATGGGTGTTCGATCACACTATCTTCGGGCACATATCCCTTGGTTTAGCACGATAAAAGGCATCTTCCAGGGCAACCAGACGCTTATGCAACAGGTTTACACTGCACCAGGCGGCAAGATCAACATGGCATCCCCATAGGAGAAAAACCGGTAACGCTTCTTTACCGCATGACGATAGGCCTCAAGTGTGAGCTGACGCCCAGCCAGCGCCGACACCAGCATCAGCAGACTGGATTGTGGCAGATGAAAGTTGGTGATCAGACCGTCGATGCTGGTGATACGATAACCGGGGAAAATAAAGATTCGCGTCTCGCCAGCAAACGGCTGAAGGCAACCATCACGCATGGCCGTCTCCAATGCCCGTACTACCGTGGTACCCACTGCAATCACCCGCCCACCTGCCCCGCGCGCACGGTGAATCTGCTCAATCAGACCAGCTCCCACATTAAGCCACTCGCTGTGCATACGGTGCTGCCTGATATCCTCCACACGCATAGGCTGAAAAGTAGCAGCAGCCACGTGCAAGGTGACATAACCCATATGCACACCATGCGCGCGCAGTGCTCCCAGCAATGCTTCGTCGAAATGCAACCCCGCGGTAGGCGCAGCCACCGCCCCCGGTTCACGCGCATAAACCGTTTGGTAACGCTCTTCATCCTGAGCATCGACCGGTCGTTCAATATATGGCGGTAATGGCATCTCTCCCAGCTTTCCCAGCAATTTTTCCAGCGGCAACGGTGACTCAAAGTGCAGGCGGAAAAAACCTTCATCACGACCTAGCACGGTGGCATGGCTGCCGTCAGCCAGTGCAATACGCCCTCCTGTTTTTGGCTTCTTGTGCGTACCAAGCTGCACCACCGCTTCATGTGCACCGGTGACCCGTTCGAGCAGAATTTCCACCGCACCGCCAGTTTCTTTACGTCCATACAAGCGCGCCGGAAGGACGCGGGTATCGTTGAACACCAACAGGTCACCTGCTCGCAGCATATCCGGTAATTCACGAAACATGCGGTCCTGCCAGTGGCCCGCCATGGCGTCCAGCCACAACAAACGGCTGGCCGAACGCTCAGCCAAAGGAACCTGTGCAATCAATTCAGGCGGCAGATAAAAACCAAAATCGGATTTTTTCAACGTTGCTCCACCACTTAAAGCTTAAGCGTTCGCACTGGCCTTACATTGTGCTGCACCAAATCGCAGCACAAAAACACTGGCAGGTCATACCGATGGATTCCCATCGGTGTACTGCCATACTTTTCTGAACCATTCAAAAAAAACGGTTTTTTGAGCAGCTGTTCTATAGTGCATTACGCTTTTGGGTGCCTGCTATTTGTCTGGGTATGTGCAATAAAAAGTGAGCCCAGATACCCAACCTTACTGCCAGGGCGATCAAGGGATGACGCGCAGCCGGATCAAATTTACAAAACCAGCGCCACATGCCGCAGTGTTTGTGGTAACTGACAAAGACGGGGCGATGTCGGCTGGAGGTGCCCTTGCTGTGCAGCACGCGCACGTCACCGGCCAATAGTATGCACCAGCCCAGATCGCGCACGCGACGACACAGGTCGAGATCTTCGCAGTGCAAAAAATAGGCTTCGTCGAAACCGCCAAGCTGCTCAAAAAGCATGCGCGGCAGCAACATCACTGCACCAGACACTGCCTCGACTTCAAGTGTCTCAAGGGGAATATCCCCGGCCACATTAACACCTTCGCCACGCCCACAAAAAAGTTCCACCAATGCACGACGCAATAAGGGGTCACGCCGGCGTGAAGCAGGGTCGGCCAAACCCTTTTCATTGCACACCACCGCCCCCACCAATCCAGCCTTGGGATGGCTTTGAAGCACCGCCTCAAGACGCACAAGATCGCCCGGGCCAAGTATGCAGTCAGGATTAAGTATAAGCAGGTGTTTTCCGCGGGCACTGGCTGCGGCCCGGTTTACCGCCTTGCCAAAGCCCAGATTGACCTGGTTATACAGGCACCGCAGGCGCGCATCATGTGCATGGTCACGCGCAATAGTCTGCGGCATGCCATCCGTAGACGCATTGTCGATGAGTATCAGTTCCAGCCGGGTAGTACTGACAAGCACCTGCTCGACACACGCGACGAGATGCGCACCACTGTCCGCAGATACAACAATCACGCTAAGCAGCAAATCTTCTGGTTCATCGAGAGAAACGCAGCGGTTAAGACGATTCATGGGGAAGCAATGGCTGTCATTCACACCACACTCGTGCGTTACCAAACATGCGCATCCATGGTGAATCCTCCGGCCATTCGGGGGGATGCCAACTCAGTTGCGCTGTACGAAAGACGCGCTCGGGATGCGGCATAATAATCGTCACGCGGCCATCAGCGGCGGTAAACCCGGCCAGACCATCGGGCGAACCATTGGGATTGAACGGGTAGCTTTCGGTGGATTTGCCGCGATGATCGACAAAACGCAGTGCCATGCCTGACTTCGATGCCTTGCATTCAGGCGAAAAACTCACCCGCCCTTCCGCATGCGCCACTGGCACCGGTAGACGGGAGCCAGCCATGCCTTTTAAAAACAAGCTGGGCGAATCGAGCACTTCTACGGTTGCCAGTCGCGCCTCGTATTGCTCCGACGTGTTACGCAGAAATTCAGGCCAATGTCTTGCGCCGGGAATGATGTCCTTTAGCTGGCTCAGCATCTGGCAACCGTTACATATCCCTAAAGCAAACTTTGCCTTGTCGGCAAAGAAGGCCGTAAACTGCGCGCGCAGCATATCATGATACAAAATGGAGACAGCCCAGCCCCGCCCCGCACCCAGAACATCACCGTAAGAAAAGCCACCGCAGGCAGCAATACCATGAAATTCAGCCAATTGCACGCGACCAGCCGTGAGGTCGGACATATGCACATCCACTGCATCAAAACCTGCCCGCACGAATGCGGCAGCCATCTCGACCTGCCCATTGATACCCTGTTCACGCAAAATACCCACCCGGGGCCGTTCTCCCCTGGCGATATAGGCAGCGGCAATGTTCTGCGTCGGGTCAAAGCTTAGCAGGGGTGTGATGCCCGGATCGTCGTCATCCAATCGCCAGGCCAACTCTGCGTCGGCCGCAGCGGGATTGTCACGCAGACGCTGCATGGCATGACTGGTTTCACTCCAGGCGGCAAACAGCCTGGTCCACTGCCATTTGCATACGGTTTCGTTGTCCAGATACAACTTGATACCCAGCTTTTCCTTGGGACGACCAATACGACACGCCATATCCGTTAACCCGTGTCTGGCAAGCAGGGCCGCGAACGTTTCGCGATGGACCCTGGCAACTTGCAGCACCGCGCCCAGCTCCTCACTGAACAGTGCACCGAGCATGGCCTCGGCCCAGCCGTCCAGATAAATCTCCAACCCGCAATGTCCGGCGAAAGCCATTTCCAGCAAGGTGACAATAAGTCCGCCATCGGAACGGTCATGGTAGGCCAGAAGCAGGTCCGCGCGGCTGGCTTCTTGCACCAGATCGAATAGCGCTCTCAGGCGTTTGGCATCATCCAGATCCGGCGGGATACCGCCGTTGCGATTAAACACCTGTGCCAATGCCGAACCACCAAGGCGATGACGACCATCACCCAGATCAAGCAACCATAGGTCAGACTCCCCTTGATCCAGTCGCAACTGAGGGGTAAGCGTGCGCCGCACATCATCGACCCGGGCAAAGCCGGTAATCACCAGTGACACCGGTGATACTGTGCGCTGCGGCGATTCATCGTCGTTCCATACGGCCTCCATGGACAAGGAGTCCTTGCCCACCGGAATAGAAATATCCAATGCCGGACACAAGTCCATGCCCAAGGCTTTCACCGCATCAAACAAGGCGGCATCCTCACCCGGATGGTTAATAGCCGCCATCCAGTTGGCCGAAAGATGCAGATCGGCCAAGCTCGCAATGGGGGCGGCGGCAAGGTTGGTCACCACCTCGCCCACCGCCAGGCGCGCCGCACTAGCACTATTGAACAGGGCAACCGGCGCGCGCTCCCCCATCGCCATGGCTTCACCGGCATAACTATCAAAGTCGATCATGGTCACCGCGCAATCAGCCACCGGCACCTGCCATGGACCAACCATCGGATCACGATGACTAAGACCACCCACCGTGCGATCACCTATGGTAATCAAAAAGCTTTTGCTGCCTACCGTCGGCAAGCGCAGCACACGTAGCAGCGCCTCGTCCATGCTGATGTCGGACAGGTCGGGAACCAGCTCCACACGCGGTTTAATCCGGGTGCTTCGACGATGCATACGCGGCGGCTTGCCAAAAAGCACATCCATCGGTAAATCAATCACCCGGAGATTGCGGCGCGCCTCGACCACGCGCAATATCGGTTCAGCCAGTGCCTGGCCGACTCTTGCATAAGGGCAACGTTCGCGCTGACACCAGGCCTCGAATTCAGGCAGGTTTTCCT
Source organism: Rhodanobacteraceae bacterium (assembly GCA_012270595.1). GTDB lineage: Bacteria > Pseudomonadota > Gammaproteobacteria > Xanthomonadales > Rhodanobacteraceae > Rhodanobacter_A. The sequence goes on from JAAXIA010000016.1 coordinate 7,765, forward strand.
CTGCAATGGCAAGCACGTAGCGCTCCTGCGCTTCGTTACTCCACAGCTGCATCGGCGATAGCGAAGGGTCATCGCAGGGCACTTTCGACAGATCAACATGCCCACCCACACCAGCATCATTAAGGATCTCGGGAATAGCATTGGAAAGCCCACCTGCACCAACGTCGTGAATACTGATAACAGGGTTCGCCTCACCACGCGCCCAGCAGGTATCAATGACCTGCTGGCAACGGCGCTCCATCTCAGCGTTATCGCGCTGTACCGAGGCAAAATCCAGATCGGTGCTGGAGGCGCCACCCATGACCGAGGAGGCAGCCCCACCTCCAAGACCAATCAGCAGGGCCGGCCCGCCCAGAATGATGATGGCATCCCCGGGGCGGATCGGACACTTTTGCACGTGTCGGCGGCGTATATTGGCCAAACCACCGGCCAGCATAATAGGTTTGTCGTAGCCACGGCGCAAACCAGCCTGACCCGTTGCCAGCTCAAAGCTGCGAAAATAACCACCCAGACACGGGCGACCAAATTCGTTGTTGAAAGCCGCCGCACCCAACGGTCCATCTCGCATGATTTCAAAAGCACTGGCCAGGCGTGGCGATAATGGCCGACTCAGCTCCCACGGCTGTGGATGATCGGGGATACGCAAATCGGACACCGAAAAGCCGGCCAGCCCTGCCTTGGGTTTGGCGCCACAGCCCGTGGCACCCTCATCACGGATTTCGCCCCCTACTCCGGTCGCCGCGCCAGACCACGGCGCGATCGCGGCAGGGTGGTTATGCGTTTCTACCTTAATGGCGTAGTCGATTTGTTCACACTGACTATGCCACATGCCATCATCTGCGATGAAGAAGCGCTGACCCTGGCTTCCAGCGATCACAGCGGCATTATCACGGTAAGCAGACAAGGCGCGTCTGGACGCATGCTGGTGACTGTTTTTAATCATCGCGAACAGGCTTTTTTCCTGTTCCTCGCCATCCAGCGTCCAGCTGGCATTGAACACTTTGTGGCGACAATGCTCAGAATTGGCCTGGGCAAACATAAATAGTTCAGCATCAGTGGGATCCCGCCCCAGCTCCGCGTAACATCCAGCCAGATAAACCAGCTCGGCATCAGCCAGCGCCAGGCCCAGTCTGGCATTAGCCTGGCGCAGAGCAGCATGAGCGTCGCCGTTTAGTGCAATATGCTTAAGTTCATCCGCCGTGCCACTCAAAAACAAGTGTCGGGCCTGATCCAGCGACAGCATGACCGATTGCGTCATAGCATCGTGCAATACACCTAGCACCGCTGTGCGGGATGACGCCCCGCGCATTGGCAGGGCTTCTAATTTCCAGGCAATGCCACGCTCCACCCGATGCAAGTCAAAACCAGCGCCTTGCAATATATCGGTGGCCTTACTTGACCATGGTGAGATCGTACCCCAGCGCGGCACAACCCAAAGGGTCGCATGTTTGCTCACACCGCCATCTGCTTCCAGAACCGTTAGCAGGCGTCGGCGTGCTTCGCCTTCTGGCATCGACGCGGCGTCAATAAAGTAGACAAACCACGCATCCTGCACCCGGGCACCTTGGTGCAATAGGCCAAGGCGCTGATTCAGACGGTCAAGACGGAATGACGAAAGGGCACGGTGCCCGTCTAAAGCTATCATATGCAGGAAGTGCAGTCGGCAGCATGAAGCCTGTCATTCTACCCGACACTGCAAGCGTGGTCGCTTAACGCCAGTTACAAAAACCTCTAACGCAAGCGACCAAAGCTCAGTTCGAGCTATGCTGACGCACCTCTTGCAGCATCTGCTTCGGCGTCAGGTAGCCACCGATAAGGGTGCCATCTGCAGCCACAATGGCGGGTGTTCCACGCAGACCCAGTTTCCTGCCAAGATCAAACTGTGCCTTGACCGGATTGTCGCAGTGTGCCGCTTTGGGAGCGTGTCCATTGAGCGCAGCTGTCAACGCCTTCCTGCGATGAGCCGAGCACCATACCGACACCATTTGCCTGTAAGTTTGCGTGTCCTTGCCATCGCTACCAATGATGCCAGAGCGCGGCCAGGCCAGGTATTCCACGGCGATACCTTCCTTGTTGAAGTCAGCAATATGCTGATGCAGCGCACGACAGAACCCGCAAGTGATATCGGTGAAGATCGTGACATGGTATTTAGGATGGGGTGGTGCAAATACGATGCGCTGTGTAACGGGGATTTTGGCCAGGCTGGATTTGCGAAGCTTTGCCCACGCCTGGTTGCTCAGGTTCTTGTGGTGGACCAGATCCACCAGGCCACCATAGAAGAGATATCTGCCGTCGTTGCTGACATACACCAGTCGCCCATCAGCAATAACCTGATAGAAACCCGGCAAGGGTGAAGGATTGATCGTATCCACCTTAAGGCCGGGCACAAACCCCTCAATGGCTCGACGAACCACAGCGGGCACGGGAGTCTTCGCTTTGTGATGGGTCGCAGCCGTGTGACTGGATGCACAGACACTGGCAGCAAACCCGCCCAAAAAGCATAACGCCAGCACATATCTTTTCAACATCAGTAACACCTCAGAGCCAAAGGGTGGGTCAGCACGAGCAAACCGGCTGGGTATTTTCGCACAGTTTGAGACCTCTGTGGTGAAACCCGGCAACGATAAAAGAGATACCAGGCATCCATACCGATAGCCATCTTGCAGAGATATCGAAAAAAACCTGCATACACCTTCATTCTGGACCAAGCCAAGAACTAGACTAACGATTAATGATGGGTTACCGTGGCAAGCGGCTAACCACTTGCCCAGTTTCCTTATCCAAATTCATGTCGATCAGGAGAACCTTCACCATGCGATCCAGAAAGGCTATCACCTCCGCCGTAGCGTTAGTTCCGATATTCTTTTTCACAATGGCTCCTACTATTTGGGCCAACTCAGCCGGAACGGTCGTCTTCTCAAATGCCACCACGGACACAAGCTCTGCGCGCGGCAGACTGGAGTACAACTATCAGGGCCAGCGTGTTAAAAAGTATACAGACTACTGGTACCAGTGGAACCATGAACCACACCAGCTTTCCTGGCCGGACGGGGCTGGGCATGTCAGCGTGTGGTTGAATGTTGACCGCCCCTATCAGGACGTGGATCCCTGTGTGGTGGATCTTGCCGCAACAGTGAAGGGGACCAACAAGTTTGAGGTGTCAGGAGCATACACCTGGTCCGAAGGTGGGCATAGTTGGTCCTGGAACGGAACCAAAATCACTGATCCACGTTGTGGAAATCACATTTAACGGCTTTAATCTTTACTTTGATTTTTTGACCAGGCCAGAGTAACAAGAGAAACCAAGGTGGTCCCTGATGACCGGCATCAAGGGCTACCTTGCTGGTCAGAACCTTGTTGGTCAGATATTAGTCGTCCGAAGCAAAACAAGAAAAATCAGTTGCCGAGGGGCAGTATCAACAAATGAAATGCTTTCTGTCTGCCCACATACGTTGCAGGCGTTTCTTGGTTAATAATTTCTCCCGCTTCATCCTGGTCAGGGCGGTATCGTCCATGGGCAAAACACCAATCGCGACATCATGTACTTTGCTATCAAGTTCATGGTGGTAGCGGTAGAGTCGACGAAACTCCGTATCGGTCTTCATTAAAGCATCAATATCCTCTTGCCGCTGGCTTTCAAACATCTTCAAGGCCTCCTCTAAGCAAAAGCAATCGCCGGGGCGAGATTAAGCTTCTTGCGCACCAAGGCCATGGTCACCTCGCATCGATGAATCAAACTTCTACCGGTGGAGAAGTCTTTGAGCACAAGCAGCCAAAACCCGCCGACGCGGATCGCACACAGACGAGTTTCAACCTACCCTCTTCCCACAGGAAATGCAAGGTCGGTCACGTCTTAAAGTGCCTGTCTATGCTATCCTTGGCACCACGGCGGCTACGCTTGCCTGAGCGCGCCCCTGACTAACGCACAGTACAAAGTCTGATCTACTCCCACGCTGCGTCCCTCCAACATGCCAAACGACCCGTCACTGGCTTTTTTGATGGCCGCCTTTTTGATGACTTTCGTGCTGCGTTTTATGATGATGCGCATGTCTGGATGGCGTTTTCCTGTTCGGGTGATGGTGTCTGGCATGTGCCGCGCTGGCTTGCACCCGCCTGTTGCGTAACATTTGTGAACGCAAAACCCGCGCAGCAGCAGCTGCCAGTTTCGCCTCGCGCTTTGCGGCACGTGCAACCCGACTTTGCGCTGCAGCCAGCTTACGGGCACGTTCGGCCTCGGCACGCGCCTGACTGGCCTGGCTTGCGGCCTCAAGTCCCTGCCGCTTAAGATCCGCGGCCTGTTGTTGCAGGCGTAGTTCCTCCTCCTTCGCTATCTGGTTACGCACCCGCTGAAACTCCAGCTCCTTTTGTGCTCTGGCCATGTCAATATGGCTACGTTGCAACAATAATTGGTCGTACTCACGGTTAAGCTTGGCAAGTCGACTCCGTGCATATTGCAGCTGCGCCTGGGCCTTGGCCTGGCTTACCTGGCGTTCGGCCATGTACAACGCATGCGCTCGCTCGTCGCGACTGGCCGCGGTCAGTGCTGCAATAGCTTTGTGTGCCAGAAGCTGGCTAGCCTGCGCATACGAACCAAGGAGCGGATCACTCGCCAGCTGCTCAAGACGACCATTCAGACGCTGGATATCCATATCATCGCTACGCGCATGGGCCAGATCCAACGCGCCCATCGCCAGCAAGGAAGTAGCAAACCATATCCAGCATTTCATGGTCGATCTCCGCTGTGCGCCCGAGAGTGACTGCCCGCACGCCGACCAGATGGCTGCTTGCCTGGTACCGGCTGAAAACCGGGTCCATCTGGCGTCGTCGGCGGCCTCAGGGCCGCCGACGAAGGTGCCGGCATATCCTGCTGGATAACCGCCTGAGTAGATAACGCGTTTACCGTATCAGCAGATGGCTGTTTGGAACCCGTCTCCTGGGAAAGCTGCTTGCGTTGCTGCGCCTGATACCTGGCGCTCTCCATCCTGGCCTGCTCGTTCTGTGCCCGCTTAAGGGCATTCGCTTCGATGCCATGTTGAATTTTTAACCGTACGGCTCCAAGCAACGCCTTGGTCTGCGCAAGCCTGGAATCCGCACTGGATTCGGCAGCCAGTTCCGCAGCCTTGACAAACTTGCCTTTGGATACAGCAAGTTGTGCCTGCCCGAACTTATTTCTCGCAAAACCCAGCCCCACCGGATCATAAACAGCCGCGCCAGACGCCCGTGCAGTCTGCAAGTCGATCCGCGCCTGGTGCATCGCCACCGTGGGTGCCGGCACACTGGCACAGCCACCCATCCACACCAACACCAGGCACAGCCACCAGGCAGCGCCTGGTGGCACGGCTCGTCGCCAAAACATCACGGACAACAAGAAAAATGTGCGTCGCATCACCTCATTCCTGACAAGGCTCATTTCAGCATATTATTGTGCAAAACACACCGCCTCTTGCAACAGCAAGACGCTTGCGGCACACGGGAAGGAACATCCCCTTAAACACGCGGGCACCGCATAAAAACAGCGCTTCGCGTTGCAACGCGGTATCGCCTCCGGTGCGCACACGCGGACTTGGTCGATCACCTGGTCAATTGATGTTTCCATCGGACTTAAGTGTACTGTCCAACGCCCAGGCCGCTTACGCGGGGTTCGTTGTGTAATAGCTGGCGTAGTTCGGTCAGATGGCCTGCATCCCAGTGCATCGCCTCCGCGACGGCTTCATCCCAGCGGCGACGTACCTTGCATTCACCCTCACGAAACGGTGGCACATCGGTGTCCTTGGTGCTCTCCCAGCCATCGGCCAAAATCTCCATGATGCGATCATCGTTAAGGTCGGGCAGGCGAAGCTGGGCGGCCTCTTTAGCACTGTATTTTGGAAAGTCGAGTTTCCTGCCGGGTTTGTTCATCAACTGCAGGCGACCGGCGGTGGAGTTGATAAACACCGCCACGGCTTTGCTCTGCCTTGGGGTTAACCCGGTGACCGGCATCCAGCCATTGCCTACAT
>JAAXIA010000133.1 GCA_012270595.1 Rhodanobacteraceae bacterium
CTGAATAGATCAGAGATTCCCTAAGTGTTTCGCTGTCCATTGGTGAACCTCAGGATTGGAAGCGCGCTTTCATCACTATGTGAGTGCCGGGCTCATGCCGAGGATTTCCCGCGCCGCGCGCGCGTCACGCACCATCTGGGTCTTCAGTGCATCCAGACTAGAAAATTTCTCCTCATCACGTAATTTGGCAACAAACTCCACCGCCATGCGCCGACCATAAAGATCGCCATCAAAATCAAACAAGTGCGCCTCCAGCAGCGGTTCACTTACACTATTGACCGTAGGGCGCAGTCCCAGACTAGCCACACCAGGCCAGCTGCACGGACTTTCATCCATCCCCACACGCACAGCGAAGATGCCATGCACCGGCTTCACTCGCTGCGACGAAGAAAGATTGGCCGTGGGAAAGCCCAACGTTCGGCCCACCTGATTGCCACGCATCACCCTACCCTCAATCACGAAAGGGCGACCAAGCAGCTGTGCCGCACCGGCAAACTCGTCAGCCGCCAGCAAGGCACGTATCCGGCTCGCTGAAATGCGCGTACCACCAAGCAGCACTGAGGGCATGACCTGAACCGCAAAACCAAGATCGGCCCCCATATCTACCAGCAAATCGACTGCGCCAGCACGCTTTTGACCGAAACGAAAATCGGCGCCCACCCAGACCTCACGCACGGCCAGGCGCTCAACCAGTACCCGAAGCACAAAATCCTGCGCCGACATGTTTGCCAGTGTTGCGTTGAAGCGCAGCATCAAGACATCGGCCATACCTGCAATAGCAAAGCCATTGAGCTTTTCGCGCACGCTGGATAAGCGCGGCACCGGCTCTTTCGAAAAAAATGTCCGTGGTAAGGGTTCAAAACTCACCGCCACCGGTACGCATCCGCGTTCCAGTGAACGCACGCGCACCTGCGACAGTAAAGCCTGGTGCCCGCGGTGCAAGCCATCAAACGCACCAATGGCCACTACGCTACTGCCTGAGATCAGGCACGGCCCCGTGACATCCCGAGAGAGTCTCATCATCATCCAAAGTATAGGAAACTCCGAACAAGCTCGTCTACGCACTTATGTACATAAAAAACTCAGCATGCGTCATGGAGGCATCAAGGCATACTTAAAACCAGGGCGCTCGCCACATCAGTTCTGATACAGCTCGCGCAACCGCCACCCACATGCCCACAAACTGCCCAGATAAGCCAGCAACCCGGTCACCACCAGCACGGCAAGATGCCAGGCTCTGACCACCACCGACACCTGAGACCAGTGCGGCCACAAGTAGCACCCCGTCACCAGCACCAGTACCATTAGCGCGCAGGACAGAGCAAGACGCAACCAGTGCCGCCGCCAGCCTGGCTGACGCTGATAGATCCCCGCCTGCTTCAACCAATGCCACAACAAGGCAAACTGCAGGTAATTGGAGAAAACACTCGCCAACGCCAAACCCACATGCAAACCAGGAACCTGCGCAAAACCCGCTAACCAGCCGAGCTGTTTTTGCACCGGTGTCCCCCAGCATACAAACAGCAAGCTCACCAGAAAAGCGTTGAATAACATATTCACAACGAGCGACACCAGCGCCGCCCGCACCGGTGTGCGAGTGTCCTGCCGTGCATAGAACGCCGGCAAAATAACCTTGACCAGGGCATAAGCGGGCACACCAATACTTAAGGCCATCGTCGACAGACTGGTCATATGCGTGTCGAATGCGGTGTACTGCCCATTCTGAAAAAAGGTACTCACTATAGGCCTGGCCAACAACAGCAAAGCAAGCATTGCCGGCACCGCGATCAGCAAAGTGGTACGCATCCCCCAGTCCAGAGAGCGGGAAAAAGCGCCGCGATCCGTGCTCAGATAGTGCCGCGACAGCATCGGCAAAATCACCGTACCCATGGCCACACCAAACACTCCAAGAGGCAGCTCAAGAAGGCGCGTAGACTGATACATCCAGGTCTGCGAGCCAGTCACCAGGAGAGTAATCAATACCGTATCCAGCAACAGGTTAAGCTGCCCCACCGAGGCACCGAACAATGTAGGCAGCATCAATTTCATGATCCGACGTACCTGCCGGTGCCGCCACCCCCAACGCGGCAAGGACAACAGACCCAGCCCACGAAAAGAGGGCAGAAAAAAAAGCAACTGCAACACCCCCGCCAGCAACACCGCCCAACCCAGCGCCTTGATCGGCACACGTAAGTGTGGAGCCAGCCACAAGGCAGCTGTAATCATGCACGCATTGAGAATCACCGGTGCTAGCGCCGGCAGGGCGAAACGATGAAAGCTATTGAGTACGCCACTGGCCAGCGCCGTCAGCGATACAAAAAGTAAATAAGGAAAGGTCAGTCGCAGTAGGCTGACCACCAAACCAAACTTGTACGGCTGATCCAGTGCGCCAGGAGCGAACAGCGTCGCCAGTTGTGATGTAAAGATCAAACCCAATGCCGTCAGCACCAGCAACACACCTCCCAGGGTGCCGGCCACGCGCGCGGTCAACGCCTTGAGCGCGTTGTGACTGTCCGTTTCCTTCGCTTCCGTAAAAACCGGTACGAAAGCTGTAGAAAACGAGCCTTCGGCAAACAGGCGACGCATAAAGTTAGGAATACGAAAAGCAATCACAAATGCATCGGTGGCCACTGAAGCACCAAATACGTGGCTCATCGCCATATCCCGAACCAGGCCAAGCACCCGCGAAACCATGGTAACGCTACTGAACGAAAGCAATCCGCGCAGCATACCGTGAGATTTCATGGTGTCGTAACCATCTGTGGGAATACCTCGGCAGAAGTATGGATTAAAACGACCGCACAACGCAGAATAACAGGCTTTACAAAGAAGATCATAAACAGCTTTCTGGTTGGTAAGCAGTTTTCTGGTTGGCAACCACCACAGGTATGCTTGAATCCTCTTGATCTCACGGCATAAAGCATGGATAATGAAGGGTCCGGTTTTATTACTACTGTACATCTGTTTCTGGAGTGCTACCTTGGCTAATATCAAGTCTGCAAAGAAGCGTGCGCGTCAGTCCGAGCATCGTCGCCTGCGGCATGGCAGCGCCCGCTCGATGATTCGCAGCGCCCTCAAGAAAGTCGTTAAGGCTATCGAGTCCAAAGACAAGGCCGCTGCCACAACTGCTTTTAGCGCCGCTCAACCGCTGATGGAAGGCTACGCCAGTCGTGGTCTGATTCACAGGAACAAGGCCGCCCGCCACAAGAGTCGTCTGAACGCGAAGATTCGCGAACTGAGCTGATCGTGGGTGCTGACCGCACTGTCCTCGCTGTTCCATCATCAACCTGGCTGCACCTCAAGGCGAAGGCATGTGCGTTGAAGAGACGCACAATATGTTGTTGTTCCTGTTTTCCTAACGACGCGTTACGCTGCATTCCATGTAAACCATCTTTCGGTATAACGCTTAACCTCCTCCCTTAATGCGCTCGACCCGCGAGCAGGGTGAGATGCACCCTTGGGGCTTTTTCCGAGAAACTTAAGCCCAACCACTCATCAGCGAGGTTTATTCAGCCATTAAACCTGCTTGGTCTATTCGTTTGATAAAGCGCTTAAATGACCCGCCCCACGCGACCATCTTGTGGGATACGACCCTTAAGGGCTTGCCATATGACTGTTATGACTCATGAGCACGCACCAAAATGAAACGCGCCAACGCCGCACCTTCGCCATTATCAGCCATCCCGACGCGGGGAAAACTACGCTGACCGAAAAACTGCTGCTTTTTGGTGGTGCCATTCAAATGGCCGGCTCGGTGAAGGCGCGTAAGGCCTCACGTCACGCCACTTCCGACTGGATGGCTCTGGAAAAAGAGCGCGGTATCTCAGTCACATCCTCAGTGATGCAGTTCCACTACAAAAATCGCATCGTGAATCTTCTGGATACACCAGGCCACGCGGACTTCTCTGAAGATACCTACCGCGTACTGACTGCTGTGGACTCGGCACTCATGGTGATCGACTGCGCCAAAGGCGTGGAGGAACGCACCATCAAATTGATGGATGTATGTCGCCTGCGCGACACCCCTGTCATGACCTTTATCAACAAGCTCGATCGTGAGGGCAAGTCGCCGATTGAACTACTGGATGAAGTGGAATCTGTATTAGGTATCGCCTGTGCTCCGATCCTCTGGCCCATCGGCATGGGCCAGCGTCTGCGTGGCGTGTATCACCTGGCACGCGATGAGGTGCATTTGTTCGAAGCAGGCAAAAACTTTAACCGGCAGGATGCGACCATCTTCAACGGGCTTGATGCCCCAGGGCTGGAAACTATAGTCGGTGCCGACGCACTGGCCGAATTGCGCGAAGATCTGGAACTGGTACGAGGCGCTACACCCGCCTTTAATCTGGACGATTACCTTGCCGGACGACTTAGCCCTGTGTTTTTTGGTTCAGCAGTCAACAATTTTGGTGTGCAACTCCTCCTGGACTTTTTTGTGGAGCATGCGCCATCACCACGCCCACACGCCACCAGCACGCGCCAAGTGCAACCGGAAGAAGAAAAACTTAGCGGTTTTGTGTTCAAAATCCAGGCCAATATGGATCCTGCGCATCGCGACCGCGTAGCCTTCATGCGCATCTGTTCAGGTACCTACCATAGTGGAATGAAAATGCTGCAAACCCGTACCCGCAAGGAAATACGCATCGCCAATGCCCTGAGCTTTATGGCTTCCGACCGTGACATCGTAGAGCACGCCTATCCGGGTGACGTTATTGGCATCCATAACCATGGCACCATCGCTATCGGCGATAGCTTTACTGAAGGCGAAAACATTCATTTCCTGGGCATTCCGAATTTCGCGCCTGAGTTATTCCGTCGTGCCCGGCTGCGTGACCCCTTAAAAATGAAGGCACTTCAAAAAGGCCTGTCCCAGCTTTCAGAAGAAGGAGCAACGCAATTCTTCCGTCCACTGATGTCCAACGACCTGATTCTTGGCGCTGTGGGTGTACTGCAGTTTGATGTGGTCGCCTATCGCCTTAAAGATGAATACGGAGTTGAGGCCAGTTTCGAAGCGACCAACATGAGCACCGCACGCTGGGTACGCTGCGAGGATGTCAAGGAACTGGACGAATTCCGTGAACGAAACGCAAGCAATCTGGCACTAGATAATGCAGGGGAACTGGTTTATATTGCGCCGTCGAGGGTCAACCTGCAACTCACCCAGGAACGCTGGGCACATATTCAGTTTTCTGCAACACGCGAGCACGCCTGCGGCGTGCCTGTGTGACCAACAGGGCACAACACATCACATCGGAGAAAGCCCCCTTGGCGGGGGGCGGGATAACAACTTCGATCAAGCTCTCTTATCGGCACGAGTCACCACCGCACACAACTCGGATGAATCAAAATCATCCACCGAAATGAACTCAAATACATTCGTGTGCACCTGCTTGAGCAGGTCGTGCTCAGTCTGATCAAGAACACCGGAGGCCTGTGCCTCGGCCAATTGCTCTTCGTACTCGTGGGACTTAAAACGTCCCGTTTTCAAAGCCTTCAGAAACTTACGTTCCAGCGGTTCGGCAGCGACCACCTCAGGGAAAAGCGCATTCATCCGACCAATTGTATTATGTGGCGATGGCGTGAGATAAACCCATTCGGCAAGTCGTTCACGCGCTTCATTAGGTTCCGTGAGTAATGCCGCTACGCGATGTCCCAGACGATCAGAAGGCGGCGCCTCAAGACACCCTAGAGGAAACACGAAGAGGCGCAAGAGCCAGGCGACTGGACGCAGTGGGAAGTTCCCAATGGCACCTCTGAGCGCATTCTGGATTTGCCAGATACACTCATGGAACCCCCAGGCCAGAAGCGGACGATCCGCCTTGGGACACTGACTATCCTCATAGTATTTGAGCATGGCACTGGCGATGTAAAGGTAACTTAGCACATCGCCCAACCGTGCAGACAGCTTTTCCTTGAATTTCAGTTTGCCGCCAAGCACACCCATGAACACATCCGCACACAACGCCAGCGCCGCCGAATAGCGGTTAAGTTTACGGTAGTAAGGTCGCACGCTGGCATCACCGGCCGCAGCACCCAACCGCCCACCAGACAAACCCATCACCAAGCTGCGTAATACGTTGGAACAGGCAAAGCCGATATGACCAAACAAGGCTTTATCAAATTCACGCAGACGCGTACCGTAGTCGCCTATGGATAATGCCTGCATTTCCTTGAGTACATAAGGATGGCAGCGAATCGCACCCTGACCAAATATCATCAGGCAGCGCGTCATGATATTGGCACCTTCAACAGTAATCGCAATCGGTATTGAGCACCAACCGTTGCCCACATAATTTTTGGGGCCTAGCTGCACCGCTTTCCCACCATGAATATCCATGGTACCGCCGGCCACCGTACGCGCCCATTCGGTAGTGTGATACTTGGAAATCGCTGAAGACACCGCGGGTTTTTCACCGCGATCCACAGCCGCAGCGGTGGCACGTGACAAGGCCATGCTGGCATAGGTAATACCACCAATGCGGGCCAGAGTCTCTTCCACACCCTCGAAACGGGCGATAGCAAGACCAAACTGCTTGCGCATACGCGCGTAAATGCCGCTGGCAATGGTCGAGGCGCGCATAGCTCCAACCGCACTGGAGGGCAGCGAAATCGCACGTCCCACCGACAGGCATTCAACCAGCATGCGCCAGCCATGGCCAGCCATCTGCGGGCCACCAATCAAGGAAGACAAGGGCGCAAATACACCTTTACCATGCACCGGTCCGTTCTGGAACGGCACATTCAACGGAAAATGGCGGCGACCAATCTGCAAGCCTGGCGTGGAACGCGGCAATAGTGCCAGCGTGATACCCAGATCTTCCTTGTCGCCAAGCAGATGCTCTGGATCATACATACGAAAAGCCAGGCCAACTACAGTAGCAATCGGTGCCAGTGTGATGTAGCGCTTCTCGAAGCTGAGCTTTACGCCTAGGGTTTCCACGGCATCGTGTGCCTGTTTGCACACGATGCCGTAATCAGGAATAGATGTCGCATCCGATCCGGCATAGGTGCCGGTCAGTGCAAAGCAGGGAATCTCCTCACCCACTGCCAGACGGGGAAGGTAATGGTCTTTCTGCTCCGCGGTGCCGTAGTGCATCAAAAGTTCCGCCGGCCCCAATGAGTTTGGCACCGCCACCGTCGTAGACAAGGTCGAGGACACCGAAGCCAGCTTCTGTAATACGGCCGAATGCGCCAACGCGGAGAATTGCAAACCACCGTACTGCTTGGGAATAATCATGCCAAAAAACTTGTTTTTCTTGGCAAATTCCCAAACCTCCGGCGGCAGATCGGCCAGCTCGTGGCAAATCTGCCAATCATCTACCATCGCACAGAGTTCTTCCACGGGGCCATCCATAAAAGCCTGTTCCTCGCTGCTCAATGCTGGTCGCGGCTGACGCAATAACTGGTTCCAGTCCGGTTTACCTGAGAACAGCTCCCCTTCAAAACCAACTGTACCGGCGTCCAGAGCCGTCTGTTCGGTTTCTGACAGCGTGGGGGTCACCTTGGCATACGCTTTAAGAAGCGGTCCGCTTATCTGTCTGCGGCGAAAACCCGGCGTCATTAACGGAACGACCACTAGCAGCTCAATAAGCAGCAACACAATCGTGAGCATGATCGTATGCGCCAGCAGCCCCACCACCAATGTCACCAACACCGTGACGGCAGCCCCAACTACCAGCCGCACGCGGTGATACACACAAGTTCCCATAGCAAAAAGTGCCGCCAGCAAGGTCAAAATCACGTACATCTTGCATACCCCCGGTTGCGATTCAGGTAAGAACTTTCATTGAAGTTCCGCTCGATCAGCGCTTTTTGGTCGAAGCGCCCAACTTCCCGACACCCATCAGCCCTTGATAAGCAGCACGCACCGCCCATCAAAGCCACAAAGCGCATACCATACGCGAAAGTATGGTATCGTCCGGGCGCGGCGTCAACTCTTAACATCACCGGATCATAGCCGTAGAACGGTGCCGCCTTTTCTTAAAGCTACCATCCCATCATGAAGCAACATCACAAATTGGCACGAGGCCACCTGTCTACCGAAGACTGGGAAGAGGCTGCGCTTGAGTTAATCGCCAACCAGGGCGTAGGTGCCCTGGCGGTCGAAGCACTCGCACGCCAGCTTGGCGTCACCAAGGGTAGCTTCTACTGGCATTTTTCCACCCGTCAGGCCCTGCTGCAAGCCGCACTGGAACGTTGGGAACGCTACGGCGAACGTGAAATACTGGAACAGATAGAGGCCATCCCCTGCCCCCAACAACGCCTGCCTGAGCTATTTCATCGCGTCGCTCAAGAGCTGCGTACCCATCAGGTTTACGCCGCTTTACTCAAAGCGCTAGACCATCCTCAGGTGATGCCGGTCATGGCACGTGTATCGCAGCGGCGTACCGACTTTTTGAACAAAGCCTATCGCGAAGCCGGCCTGTCTGCGGCAGAAGCCATCAACCGCGCAAGGCTAACTTATGCCGCCTACGTCGGTTTTCTGCAGTTGCACTTCACCTTGGGAATAGCACACTTAAACCAAAAAGAATTCGATGCCTACGTCGAACACACAATGGTCACCCTGATACCTTCCTGAAAGCTTATATGGCGGCAACCCACACCGCTTCCTTATGATGTTTGCCATCAACCAGCTGCGGCTGCGATAGCGCCTCGAAAGACATTTTCACACGGAAGGCTAACGTTATTGAACATCTCTTGAAGCTTGTAAAACTTTGTCAAATGAGCTGCCACTGCTTTAAGCGGCACTATAACCCCGTCGGTATTACTTGGCATATCTTGCCCGTAAGCAAGAAACCTAATCGACGCAGCTGGCAACATATAGCAGATTAAACCAGCAGGCTTCAGCAAGGTGTGCCGTGATTGGCCTGTATCTCGAATAATGGCAGCTAAAAGACAAAGATTTCCGGCACAACACTTCGCGTTACAGAACTCAAGCCCTTGTAAATCCATTGCGACAGAAGGCGTTTATTGACGTTTTCCCCAATTAAGGCCCGCCATCGTCATCTTCTTGCGTGCGTCCCGGCCAAAGCAAGCTTTACCGCCCGCCGCGATCACTGCGAATATATCGGTTGCAGGCCATCTTGGTGCCTGTTGACAAACACCTACATGAACTCCTGCATCGTCCCTTAATCAGCACTGTTTTCAGTGCGCAGCATAAAATGAAATTACTAGAGATCCTGATGGTATTGCACATAGGGTATACGCGACTGATCTGGTTCCACATCCCTTGGTGACTTGACCGCCGGTGCAGATGTCCATACGTTTCGTGTACCAAAACTAAGCGAACCTTGCCAAGGCAAACGCCAGGTAACATCAAGGTCAATACTTTTCCAGTGATGATCGCTGGATATCCTGGGTTTAGCAGTCTGGGGATCCATCACACGACCAATGACACGGCCACCGACCGGACCATGTTCAAAACCAAGACTCAAGGCTTTCTGCTTCAGTGTGTTAAAACCCAAGGCATTGCCCGGCAACAACTGAATAGGACCAATACTGGCAGCAATATCAATGGCATTTTTATTGCCCAACGCAAAACGACTGCGTAGTTTCACCTGGCTACTACTATCAAAATCAGTCAGACCATCCAGGCCAGGAACACCTTTAGGCAAGCCCCGTGACTGTGGCGACCGGTGCTGATTACGCGCACTGTGAGCAGCCACGCTAAGGCTCACACCATAACGGTGATGCTGATAGCTAAGCCCTACTTCACCACCAACAACCCGCCCGTTCCAATTCATCCAGGCACGCTCACTGACACCAGCATGTGCGCTCAGATAGGGAGAGATACCGTAGTACAGGTCGCCCGAGGCAAGCATGCCGATACCCAACACCGGGAAAGCTAACGGCAAGCCATGGTAAGTCGCCGTATAACGCAGATCTGCCTGTAACGAAAGCTGATGGCCGTCGGCACCTGGCCAGGGCATTATTAAAATCGGCTGCTCAATCTTCGGCTTCTTCGCTACCCAAGGAGCCTCAAAAAGACATCCCTTCTTATTTATCGACTCACACGCATCATCATAAGAACGCGCCATCACGACAAGCGAAATCAGCAACAATGGCATCCCTATAAAGGACCAACGCCCCATAACAAGCCATCCGCTGTCTCAACTAAAGTGGGTGATAAGGGTGCAAAACAACTCTCCTGCTGGGTGAGGCAGGTCATTTTTCAATGTTTTAACAAACATCCTGCGACGTCCTGGCAAATCATTATCAATGATAGGAAAGCACATCAATGCTAGTCAATACGCTTGTCACAAATGACAATCATACGAAAAGATCCCCTTCAAGTGGCTTATCAAACGTGAAACACGTAAATAAACCGATGGGTGAACGGGAGTGTTTTTTGCCATGCAACGCTAACCATCCTTACAGTGCGCATAAAAAGGTAAAAAAAAAGCCTCCCCATTGGGAAGATATGGGAAGGCTCGAAAAAAATAAAACCCTGGCGGTGACCTACTCTCGCATGCAAGTGCACACTACCATCGGCGCGGCTGCGTTTCACTTCCGAGTTCGGGATGGAATCGGGTGGTTCCCGCTCGCTATGGCCGCCAGGCAAGGCGGTAACGAGGGCCGGCCCGCACCCTGGTGGCCTCGCCCGCCCTCGCTGTTCGTGGTTTAGGCGTCGATCTCGATCCGCAACCGGGTTTCGATTCAGACCGCTGGGGGTTGTATGGTCAAGCCTCACGGGCAATTAGTACCGGTTAGCTGCACGCATTGCTGCGCTTCCACATCCGGCCTATCAACGTGGTGGTCTTCCAC
>JAAXIA010000154.1 GCA_012270595.1 Rhodanobacteraceae bacterium
CCTTGGCGATCCATCCGCCAGTACAGGACTCTGCAGTTACCAGGTGCAACTGATGCGCCAACGCGACATGAGCCACCCGCCTGGCAAGCAGGCCAAGCGCCCTATCGCTGGGAATAACCAGGCTCACCATGAAACCAGTACCTCATGCAGCACCACCATCCAGACCAATACATACACCTCATGCAAGATGGAAGCCAGACCAAGCAGGTGCATCATGCGTACTGGTACCGATTAAAGAACGTGCTATGGCATGTGCGTATACATTTCAACAATGGGATCTCCTCCTGGTGACAAAAACCACTCAAAATACCCATCAATGCCCACACACCATGACACCCATTGCCCCCTCCCGCAACGTTGATCGGTTAAAGTGAAGGCTTTTGATCGCCCTGCGCATTAGCGTCGGACGGCACACTTTCGGGACAAAAGCAGCAGTATGGTCGAAAAAACGCCCACACATACCCCGCTTATGCGACAGTATCTGGCCAGCAAGGCCGAGCATCCAGACATGCTGGTGTTCTTCCGCATGGGTGACTTCTACGAGCTGTTCTATGAAGATGCACACAAGGCAGCACGGCTGCTTGATATTACCCTGACCCAGCGCGGACAATCTGCCGGTCAACCCATTCCCATGGCCGGGGTGCCTTACCATGCGGCAGAAAACTATCTGGCACGACTGGTGCGCATGGGTGAGTCAGTGGCGATCTGCGAGCAGGTCGGCGACCCTTCGCCCGCCAAAGGTCTCGTGGAACGGAAGGTGGTGCGCATTGTCACCCCCGGCACCGTCACCGACGCTGCACTGCTTGAAGATCGTCGCGACAATCTATTGCTGAGCATTGCCACCAACACCAAGGGGGATTACGGCCTGGCCTGGGTGGATCTTTCCAGCGGTCGTTTCCTGCTCACCGAGGTTGCTGGCATGGAAGCACTAAACGCTGAACTGGCAAGGCTGCAACCAGTGGAAGTCCTGGTCGATGAAAACATGGCCTGGCCCAGGCTGGTTAGCGAGCTACCCGGCGTGCGCCGACGCCCTTCATGGCACTTTGATCTGGATACAGCCAGACGTGAACTAAGCATTTTTTTTCGCACTCATGATCTTGATGGCTTCGGTATCACCCATCTGGCTTTAGCCATCAACGCAGCCGGTTGCCTGCTGGCCTACCTTAAGGAAACGCAGAAAAACGCATTACCGCATCTATCGGGGCTGGCTGTGGAAATGACCAGCGAGACCATTGTGCTGGATGCCAGTACCCGCCGTAACCTGGAAATAGATACGCACCCCGGCGGTCGCCGTGAACATACCTTGCTCGGCATGCTGGATGAAACAGTCACGCCAATGGGTGCCCGCCTCATGCGTCGCTGGTTGAATCGCCCGCTGCGTTCGCATCAGATAATAGGCGCGCGCCATCAAGCTGTTGCCGCGCTGATTGAGAAACATTACTACGTAACCCTGCGTAAAATACTGCGTACAGTGGGGGACCTGGAACGTATTCTGGCTCGCGTGGCGCTAGGCTCGGCGCGGCCACGCGATCTTTCTACCCTGCGCAACGGACTGCGTGCCGCACCCGAGCTGGCGCACACGCTCAAGCAAGGGCTCGACGCAATCGAACCTGCGTATAACTTAGGCGCTTTGTCACCACTTCTGGAAGGGCTTGTGCAGCGCCTTGGCAATCCACTAGCCACCGTGGATTTACTAAGTCGTGCCGTGGTGGAACAACCACCGCTATGGCAACGCGACGGAGGCGTGATTACCCAAGGCTATGACAGCGAACTGGACGAACTGCGCTGCCTCGCCAGTCATGCTGACCAGTACCTGCTGGACCTGGAAGAGCGCGAGAAAGTCGCCAGCGGTATCAATACGCTGAAACTAGGCTATAACCGCGTACACGGGTACTACATTGAGCTATCCAAGGCGCAGGCAGACCGGGTGCCCACCCACTACACGCGCCGTCAGACAACAAAAAACACCGAACGCTACATCACTCAAGAACTCAAAGAGTTCGAAGACAAGATGCTATCTGCAAAGGAACGTGCACTGATGCGCGAACGGGTACTCTATGAAAGCTTGCTCCACAAACTGAGTGAACAACTCGAGCCACTCAAGCGTGCCACCGGTGCCATCGCTGAACTGGATGTCCTTGCCGCGTTGGCCGAACGCGCCGAACTCTTCGACTGGAGCCGCCCAAAGCTAAGTGATTCTAACGCTATCGTGATCAAACGCGGCCGTCATCCAGTCGTTGAACGTGTGCGCGAACAACCCTTTGAACCCAACGATCTGCAACTTGGCGATACGCGCCACATGCTGGTTATCACCGGCCCCAATATGGGCGGGAAAAGCACCTACATGCGGCAAAATGCCTTGATCGTTCTGCTTGCCCACATAGGCAGCTTTGTACCGGCAGAACACGCGGTGATCGGACCAGTCGACCGCATTTTTACCCGCATCGGTGCCGGTGATGACTTGTCGCGTGGACAATCCACCTTTATGGTGGAAATGAGCGAAACCGCCAATATTCTGCACAACGCTACAGAGAAGAGTCTGGTGCTAATGGACGAGGTAGGACGCGGCACCAGCACCTACGATGGCCTGGCGCTGGCGCGCGCCGCCTTGCTGCACTTGGCAAAACACTGTCGCGCATACACTCTTTTTGCCACGCACTACGTCGAATTGACCGAACTGGCAAACGAGTTTTCCCGCATCGGCAATGTGCACCTGGATGCGGTCGAGGTAAACGACCAGGCGAGCGGTGAGCAATTGGTGTTTATGCACACTGTTAAAGAAGGGCCGGCAAGCCGTAGCTTTGGTTTGCAGGTTGCTGCGCTGGCTGGTGTGCCGAAAGCCGTGATTGCCGATGCACGTCGCACTCTGGCTGAGCTGGAACAACACCCACGTCAAAAGGTCCATGTACCCTCTAAAGACACCATGCACCGGGCGCAGCCAAGCCTGTTTAACCCGGCACCACCCTCTGCTGTGGAACGCGCGCTTGCGTCCGTGCACCCCGATACGCTGAGTCCACGGGAAGCTCTGGAAACGCTTTACCGGCTTAAGGCACTCATTGGCGAGACGCAAGAGGCATAAAGGGATCTCAAAAAAAACCAGCGTCGTCCTCTCAAAGGATACCCGCTACTTCCTGAGTCGCTGCGCTATTTGATAACCACGCTGCCACTTAGCTGGATGTTATAATGCGCCCCTGTAACGCTCCCCTATGTTGAGATCTTTATGCGGATCATACCCAGAAAAACCATGACTAAAATCATGACTCTTACTGCCCTTTCTGGCATGAGCTTCCATATCCAGACGGCCCGTGCCTTTCAGGTAAAGATAGAAAACAAGATTGATCTTGATATGCGGGTATCATGCACATACGGAGGTCAAGACCCTTTAAAATACGGCGGCAAAGGCATTATTATTCAGCCGAAACATGGGCGTAGTATACGCTGCAATGGCAGTGATAGCTTTGAATATGATGGCAAATATAATTATGATATGTGGGTTAAGCAATTTGATGTGAGGCAATACCCTAAAGATGGTACATCCGTAACTGTTCGTTTAAGATATAAAGAAAAAGATGGCCGTGATGCTGACTACTGCACTTTTGTGCTCCATTATATTAAATACACTAGCGGACACGGGGTTTCTTCTCATGCTTTCAATGTAACCCCAAGTTATGAAAACTGTACTCAGGACTACCTGGAAAAGGACTATCACAATAATCGGTTGGTCGAAGACTGGGATCATATGACTGTACGTATTACCGGCTATAAATAACCCCTATATCAAGGCGAAACTCGGCCGGAACGCCCTCATCTTCTGCGAAATTTTCTCGGCTTATGTCACCTGGGTAGGGTTTCCCGTAGTCGATAGTCTAACCTCTTGCATAGATCATGCGTAGGCTTCAAAATGCCAGCCTGCTTGCTACACCTTATGACTTTCGTGGTAAAGGTCGCTATGCCTCCATCCACCTCTCTTGTTCGCCCGTTTTGGCAACAGCTATTGCGGCGACGACTGAAATTTCTCGCTGTGGTAGTCGTAATATTGACTGTGCTGTTTGGCGGCAGCTATTTGTTTGCACCACAATACCTTATGCGCGCTCAAACTGCTTTTAGGGTGATGCGTGCGCACCTTAAGGGAAAAAGTGTGCATGCGGGTGATACGCGCTGGTCGTATTACGAAGGTGGTCATGGACCGACCATTGTGTTGCTGCATGGTTTCAATTCAACCAAGCAGGTGTGGTTGCCCGTGGCAGGGTTGCTGACGCCGAATTTCCATCTTGTTATTCCCGATCTACCCGGTTGGGGTGATTCCTCGCGCCTGCCTGGTGGCAATTACACTATTGAGGCACAGGCCCTACGGTTGCAGGCTTTTGTACAGGCACTTGGATTAAAGAAAGTGTTGCTGGTGGGGCATTCAATGGGCGGTGCTATCGCCGGAGTTTATGCTGCTGAGCATGGCAAGCATGTCGCAAAACTGGCCTTGCTGGACAGCGCCGGTCTGAAGTTCAAGGAAAACGCCTTTTCCAGGGCAGCGCGCCTTGGCAAGGATCCGTTCGTTTACGGTGACCGCGCAGGCTTTTGGCGTGCTATGAAACTCATCTTCGATAAGCTGCCGCATATTCCCGGGCGTTTTGTCGATGTACTGGTGGATGGGAATACGAGGCAGCGCGGTTTCATTGCACGTAATTTTCGCTCTCTACAGCGCGCATCGGAGGCATTATCGCTACAGCATCACCTAAGTCAGCTATCCATACCGGTATTAGGTTTATGGTGCCGTGATGATCGCATTATTGATCCATCCGCACTGGATGCACTGCGTCACGGAATCATTCACGCTTCAGCCATCAGCACCACGGTTTTAAGCGGCTGCGGTCATGCGCCGATGATGGAAAAACCTGAAGTTACCGCTCGGGTACTTACTGCATTTGCGCTTTCTTACTGACAACGAATTTAAACTTGTAGATCAAGCAATGTTGTCATGCATACAAGCTTGAATTCCCGCTTTCGGTGCATGGCACCTGGAGGGTACCATGCACCTTTTTGACATGGGTGTTGCCCAGCTCGGCCAGAGTGCGACATGCGTCGGCAATCACGGCTTTTGGCACACCAGTCAGCGCAGCAACCTGCAAACCAAAGCTACGCTTTTTATTGATGATCAGTATACCAGATATAAACAGTGTCGCCATTATGAAAGGTAACTTCACGTTGATCACACTCCTTTTTCCTGCTTTTACACAAATGCAGAAAGTCACCCATGTCCTGGAGTTTTAGATCATTGAATTGTGGAGGTGCATAGAAACGTATTGAACCCGATTTAGACGACTTGTCTGCTCGAGTAAACTTGATACCCAGATAAGAACTTCTTAATCCACAGAAATGCGCACTAAGCACGGCTTGGATTTTAAAGGGATGGGTACAAAATAGCCCGGCTTTTCCAGGTGGCACGGTTACTCCTAGCGTTCTTATCACATCATCATCTACTATGCATTGACTCTTTTTAGTCGTAGTAAGTTGATATACCTTATTTTTATTTGAAGAATTAGAAGCCTTAATACATAAACCAACATATCCATATGCACTTAAGGCATATGCAGGGCAATCATAAGCACATATAAATACGACTAAAAGTAGCCACAGATAACCTTTATGCATCTTGCATCCTCCGAAGTAATTAGATTTGCGAGTTTAGCATAAGTGAAGCTGCAAAGGAATCTCTGATCTATTCAGAGTCGGTAAAATACTGAAGTCATAAACCGCACTACC
>JAAXIA010000089.1 GCA_012270595.1 Rhodanobacteraceae bacterium
TCGCCAAGAAGTACACCAACCGCGGGCTGCAGTTTCTGGATCTCATCCAGGAGGGTAATATTGGTTTGATGAAGGCGGTGGACAAGTTCGAGTATCGTCGCGGTTATAAATTTTCAACCTATGCCACATGGTGGATTCGCCAGGCAATCACGCGGTCGATTGCAGATCAGGCGCGTACTATCCGTATTCCGGTGCATATGATCGAGACCATCAACAAACTCAATCGCATTTCCCGCCAAATGCTGCAACAGTTTGGTCGCGAGGCTACCGCAGAGGAGCTGGCTGGGGAAATGGAAATGCCGGAGAGCAAAATTCGTAAGGTGATGAAGATTGCCAAGGATCCCATTTCCATGGAAACTCCTATCGGCGATGATGAAGACTCGCACCTGGGCGATTTCATTGAGGATGGTAACGCCAGTTCGCCGGTCGAGTCGGCCACCGAAACGGGCATGGTTGAAACAGTGCGCGAGGTGCTTGCCGGTTTGACCCCACGGGAAGCGAAGGTGATGCGTATGCGTTTCGGCATTGATATGCATACTGATCACACTTTGGAAGAGGTTGGCAGGCAGTTTGATGTTACCCGTGAGCGCATCCGTCAGATAGAAGCCAAGGTCTTGCGCAAGTTGCGTCACCCCAGCCGTTCAGGGCAATTGCGTTCATTTCTTGATTCAGACTAACAAGACATCAAGGCATGATGACTTGTCGCGTGATTTTTTTTAGATACCCTATGGCATTGGGTTGCCGTAGACGCTACCATAGGCGTTTGGAACGGGCCTATAGCTCAACGGTTAGAGCAGAGGACTCATCAAGTAAAGGTGCCGCCGTAGCGTAATCTGCGGATGGAATCGGGATGAATTCAGGGAAACCTCAGCGGCGTAAATGCGGCCGGTGGCAACCCTGAGCCGAGCTGCCGGTACACCGGCAGAAGGTGCAGAGACTACCTGAGGACTTGCAAGTGTCCTTAATGACAGGCAGGAGCATCCCGCGCCCCACCCGAATAAGTACGGAGGGCGAAGAGATAGTCCGCGCCGAGAGGAAACTCCCGGAGTACGTGAATCCTTTGGTTCCAGGTTCGAATCCTGGTAGGCCCACCATTCATTTTTTCCGATGGGTTGCCCGCATTACCTAGACAACCAGGTAGCCGTAGTCTCGTGGGGCGCTGTTTTTTACTTGAAATCGTGGAGATTTTTTTATGACGGTTTGTGTTTCACGTGGCAAATTGCCATTATTGCGTTTGCCTGTTCGGTTCTGCTTGTCTGTCTTGTTTCTTGTTGCAGGGGTAAGTCCGTCGATGGCCACCATTCACTACGTCAGGACGCACAATGGCGCAGTGGTGCATTATAAAACGGTTTCCAGTAGTGATGTGGGTACGAAGATGATAGCTAACATGGAGATTAAGGTTCCGAGTTACGCACCCGAGTATCGTACCACCGGAATTTCTTCGGTTCTGGTTTATGAAACCCTACCTGTTGACCTTTCTAAAAATGTGTGGAGAACTGGTAATTTTTTGGGGTTTCATATTATTGAAATGAAAGACAGAGGAGGTGGATCTTATGATGTCATTGTTGATATTTATTGCAAGGGAAAAGGAAAAGGTGGAGCGATCGAGGATACGCATGGTATAGTTACCACTAAGCTGGTAGCCGGTATTTCCTGTGACTTGTTAGGAAGTTAAGACGACTGGCTTGGCGCAAGGCTGCCATACCGGTAGCCGCAGATGGTAGGTGTGGCCGTCACAGCACAAATATCTGCGAGCTGCTCAACTGGAAAGTAGCCGCGGGGGTGGCACCGCGGTGGTAGCCAGTGTAATGGTGGAAGTGTTTGGTTTCTCGTGATCCTATTACACATTTTGCTGTCTCTTGCTCTGGGCGGTTGGGCCAGGGAGGATTTGTGCCGTTTCGGCTGCTGCTACGGTCAGGTGAGCGTTGCGATTAGGTGTTGGTTAAGCTCGTTCAGTCGTTTCGGGGTACCAACGTCCGTCCACGTTCCCACATGGCGCTCGCCGGTGATCTGGGCGTGATCCATGGCCGGTAGCAGGAGTTGCCGTAAAGCAAAGGTCGGTAAGCTACCCGGCATGATGGCATCTTGGTCAATGAAGTCACGCCAATGCTTTACGAAGGTGTGACGGAAAACCCCAATCCCGCTGAATGTGAGCCTGGGCTTGCCGGCACGGTGCAGTAACCCTTGTGTATCGAGAGAAAAATCGCCTGCGCCGTGGTGTGGCGGGTTTTCCACCATTAACAGATGGGCCAGCCTGGCGGGTGATGCGGGTAGGGTGGACAGGTTAGCGTNNGCGTCGCACCAGGTGTCGCCGCTGATGACCAGGAACGGTTCCGCTCCCAGAAGCGGCAGGGCAGCGAGCATGCCGCCGCCGGTTTCCAGTGGCTGCGGACCTTCGTGGGCGTAGCGAATTTCCAACCCCCAGCGCGCGCCACCACCGAGAGTTTCGGGGAACTGTTCGGCAAGATATGAGGTATTGATGACCACGCGGTGTATCCGCGCTGCGGCGAGCCGCTCCAGATGCCAGACAATCAATGGTTTGCCCCCAGCCATAAGCAGCGGCTTGGGGGTGTGTGTGCTCAGTGGGCGCATGCGCTGACCGGTACCGGCAGCGAGAATCAGTGCGTATCTCATAAAGGAGAAGAACGATGGATGACTACATTAGGATAACCCTTGACGTTCCATTACCGGCATCAGGAGGCCCCATGGATGAAAAGGTAGTCGATGATCTTGCAAGGGTCGCCCGCAAGATCATCGAAAAGGAGATAAGAAAAAACAGCGTCCGTTACCGTAAAAAAACATATTTTATTGAAAACAACACAGTACATTAATCATCGTCGAGATCGTCCATGATAGTTTTCCCTTCTTCGACCGGGTCAATGGGTGCGCCAAGAAACGGATAACAAACAAGCTGGACGCCCATAATAATAAATCTGAATACATACCATAAAATAACCAGAAAGCCTATTGCCCGATCCCCTTTCAAGAGTAAAGCCAAACAACATCCTGAGTACGTTCCGTGTTACCGCCTATGTGAATGAACTTCTGATTAATACCTATTCTTGTTATCCCAGTAGCCATACACGCGCTTATGATCGGAAACCTGATAAGTGAATGATCAGCCAGCTGGTGGCGCTTGTGTCACTGCATGGTCTGCTGCGTGGTACTTGAGCAGATCGGCCAGACTGTTAAGCTCGGGGTAGCTACGTGCTACCTCCAGCACGTACTGATATATCCGTGGTAAATCTTTGAGATATCCTTTTTTGCCATCGCGCCGCTCCAGTCGTACAAACTGGCCAAGTAAGCGTAGATGGCGCTGAAGGCCGGTGAGGTCGAACCAGCGCTGAAAGCAAGCACAATCAACCTCGTCATCGATAAGGCCGTTGTCACACAGCATTTGCCAGTAGGACCTTACCCAGCCCTGCACGCGTGCATCTGGCCAGGAAATATAGGCGTCGCGCAGCAACGAAGCCAGATCGTAGGTGATTGGCCCGTTTAATGCTCCCTGAAAATCAAGGATGCCGGGAGTGCGATGCGAAACCAGCATCAGGTTTCGACTGTGAAAGTCCCTGTGCACAAAACAGAGCGGTTGCGCCAGCACGTTACCCACGATGAACGCGAATGCTTTCTTGATCAGCACCCATTCGTTATCGTCGGGCGTGTGTTCAAGATAATGGCCGAGAAACCATCGCGGCATGATAAGCAGGCCGTTCATCATTACGTCGTGGTTGAACATGGGTAAATCCTCACTATTCACCCGTGTTTGCATGAGCAGCAGGGCATCCATGGCTGCGCTGTAGAGCGTATTGGCGTGAGATTCGTCAAGCACGTCCAGGTAGAGCTGTGTTCCCATGTCCTCAATCAACAAAAATCCTTGATCGAGGTCCTGAGCGTAGACTTCAGGCACGTGTAGGCCAGCAGCTTTCAGGCGTACGCCGATATAAAGCCATGGGCGTACATCTTCGTGCTCTGGTGGACAATCCATGACGATCCAGTTGCGACCATGACAATGCGTGCGCCAATAGCTGCGAAAACTGGCGTCACAGGAGGCTAGCTTCAGTACGAGACTGGTATCGTCAAGCGTGGATCGGGTCCAGTCGAGGCGGGAGGCGGAGCGAGGGCTAGGGCTGTGCACGTGTCGAGGTAATGGAACATTCCCTTCTATGAAACATTTGAGCTGGAGCCTTCTTCGATGAACTTCTTTAAAGATGAGCTTCTAAAGCGTTTTACCCATACATGCATGGCTCATGCAGATTCTGTGGCGGCTGGTCCTTATTCTACCGATGCATTGGCACCAGATGTGGCTTCTTCTGCCGAAAGATCACCGCGGTCTGCCACATAATCGACCAGGTTCATGTCAATTATCTTTTGCTCCTCATTGAACGTAAGCACGGCATCGACGAGCATTCTGGTGGGCTTATTGGAGCGGGGTCTGAAAATAAGGGTTTCATGCTGCTCAAAAAGCCGCTTGCGATCTTCCGAAAGAAAAAAATCGATAACCCTGATATGGGATCTACCAAGATCAATTTTGTCGTTGGCTACCTGCTCACCAATCCATGCGATTCTTTGTTTGAATAGTCCATTGTGTAATGGTTTTTCATTAATGGTAAAGGTATGTTCGGGAGCGAAATAATGGTCCACCACTGTCGGATCGAGCTTAAACAGAAGTTCGTTTAGAAAATCAGCGTATGTATGGGCATTGTTAAACGGCGTAGTCATGAGTAGCTAACCTTTTTCGTGATGGGAGGAGAAATCGAGATGGTAACATTAAAACGACTTAAAACGATCAATGGAGGTTGGTTTTATTGCATAAACCAGCCGTGGCTTACCACGATGCTCTGTCCGCTGAGTGCCGCCGATGGGAATGTGGCGAGATAAAGTGCGGTTTGTGCGACATCTTCCAAGGTGGTGAATGCACCGTCTATGGTGTCTTTTAGCATAAGCTTGCTGACAACATCCTTCTGGCTTATGCCCAGCTTCTTTGCCTGCTCGGGTATTTGCTTCTCTACCAGTGGTGTGTTCACGAAGCCGGGGCAGATGACATGTGATCGCACCTGGTGTGCAGCTCCTTCTCTGGCCAGTGTACGGGCCAGACCTAACAGGCCATGCTTGGCAGTGATGTAGGGGGCTTTTAGTGGCGAGGCCAGATGCGAGTGCACCGATCCCATATAGATGACGGTGCCTCCCTGATCATCGCGGTACATGTGACGCAGTGCAGCACGGGTAGTGAGAAAAGCACCGTCCAGGTGGGTGGCCAGTACTTTTTTCCAGTCGGCGTAGCTAAGTTGCTCGATGGGGTTGATGAGTTGCACACCGGCATTGGATATCAATATATCTAGCCTCCCCAGTGTAGCTACTACCTGGTCTGTTCCAGTGGTTACCGCACTTTCATCGGTGACATCCATAGTTACTGCCATGGATGTGCCACCATTTGCGTTGATGGTTTCGGTCACCACTTCAGCAGCGCGCTTATTGATATCGGCAATGGCTACGCTAGCCCCCTGTTCTGCAAACAGGTTAGCAATCGCCCCACCCAAGCCACCGCCTGCGCCGGTAATCAGTGCAACTTTGCCGTGGAGTGGAGTCATGTATGATTCCTGTGGGGAGTGTCCTCTTCACTGCGGTAGGTGTAGGCGGACATGCTTTCTTCAAGAATCCTGTGGTAGTGATTTGCCTCGGCAGATTCCAGTTTGGCAGCAGCGATGCGCTGATCATAGCGTATACGCAGTTTAGCTAGATCGTAACCAACATAGTCGAGCAAAAGGTCTGTGCTATCGCCTCGTCGGGTGCTGGTGAAGGTGTAGCTATCACCGCAAAGGCGTACATTCACCGCGTCTGTGTCACCGAACAGATTATGGATATCGCCCAGAATCTCTTGGTAGGCTCCGACCATGAAAATACCCAGGCAGTAGTGTTGCTGGCTTTTGATCGCATGTAGCGGCATGGAAACATTCATGCCTTCGGCACCAACATAGTGGTCGATGCGACCATCGGAATCGCAGGTCAAGTCGACGATTACGCCGCGTTGTGTGGGTTTTTCGTGTAACTGTGCGATGGGCACGATGGGAAATATCTGCTTGATCGCCCAGATGTCGGGTACCGACTCGAATACCGAGAAGTTGACGAAATATTTGTCTAGCAGTGTTGCATCCAGGTCGTCAAGTATCTGGCGATGCGTGAGGTTGCCCGGCATGAAACGGCTATGCAAGGCGTTGGCGATGGCGTAGTGCATCTCTTCGAGAGTTGCTCGTTCAGTCAGTCTCAGTTGACCAAGCGCGTAGAGCGTCTGACCTTCACGTAGATAATGTTGCGCTTCGTGGTAAAGCTCTGTCGGCGGGCGCTTGTCGATCTGGTCATGGATTTTACGCAGGTGTTGCAACACTTTTGGTTCGCCATGATGAGCAGGTGGCATCGCGCCCTCTGGTACCGTTTCCACGCCGCTCACATTCACAATCAACACGGCATGATGTGCTGTCATGGCACGGCCAGCCTCGGTAAGGATACGTGGTGCCTCCATCCCCTCGGCTTTTACCGCATCGGCCAGCACTCGCACGATAGTGGTCGCATACTGTCCGATCGAGTAGTTGATTGAGTTGAAACTGCGCGAACGGGAACCCTCATAATCCACACCAAGGCCGCCGCCGACATCAATGCTATCCAGTGGCACCCCCATGTGGCTTAGTTCGACAAAAAAACGTGTAGCTTCACGCATGCCGGCTTCAATATTCTTTATATCGGAAATTTGTGAACCCATGTGAAAGTGTTGCAGCTTGAGCGTATGGGTGAGACCGGCCTTCTGGAGCCGTTTCAGCAGGTGAAGCACCTGCACCGATGACAGGCCGAACTTGCCCTTGCTACCACCGGTGTTTTGCCAGTTGCCGTTAGCGACTGTCGACAGGCGTACACGCACGCCCAGTAGCGGCTCCACATCCAGAAGTTTCGACTCACTGATAATGTCATCCAGTTCAGAGGGCTTCTCGATGACCAGGTATATGCGCAGGCCCAATTTGCGTCCGATGAGTGCCAGGCGGATATATTGGCGATCTTTGTAACCGTTACAGATGACGATGGAGCCGGGCAGGGCCATGCCAAGTACTGCCATGAGTTCGGGTTTGGAGCCTGCTTCCAGACCAAAGTTCTCGCCACCGACGGCAACCAGTTCGCTGACCACAGCCTCTTGCTGATTGACTTTGATTGGGTAAATGGCGGTATAGCTCCCTTGGTAATGATGTGCTTGCGTAGCTTTGGCAAAAGCGTCTTGAAGCTTGCCGAGGCGGTTGGTGAGAATATCGGTAAAACGCAGCAGCAGAGGCAGGCGTAAACCCTCGTTACGCGCATGGCGAACGATTTTCGGAAGGGATAGTGAAGGTCCATGCGCGCCTCGCGGGCGCATCTGGAGGTCGCCACCGGCATCGACATCGACATAGCCGTTACTCCAGTGTTCTATGGCGTAAGCATGGCGAGCGTTGTCGATGGTCCAGGTTTTTGACATAAGCGAATACTCCTTATTCAATAAGTTGGAATGATGACGTATGGGCTGAGGGCGGGGAAAGTTCTTCGCTACTGTCTTGCTGACTGACTGGATAGTCAAGCGGTCAGCGCCTTGAGCGGTTATCACGTCGCCACCGTGACGAGTCTTGCCTGGCATCAGGCAATTGTAACGAGAGCAAGCGTTGTCATGCGCGCACCTGTCGTGAAGCCATTACAATGGTCGGACTGTCCCGGTTCTATACCCACCACGCCTTATGTCAGGGGAAAAGTGTCATGCCACAGTCAGCCAACTGGTTTATCGAAGCGCATCAGGCATCTGGTTCTTCTGTCGGATACCGTGTGGAAGAGCGTCTGCATGTGGAGAAAACGCCATTTCAGACTATTGAGATCTACCAGACCACAGATTGGGGCAAACTGATGGTGATTGACGATTGTGTGATGCTGACCGACCGCGATAATTTCCTTTATCACGAGATGATGACGCATCCGGCGCTATTTACTCACAGTGGTGCCAGGCGCGTGGTGATTATTGGCGGTGGCGATTGCGGCACTTTGCGGGAAGTGCTGCGCCATGGTGAGGTGGAACAGGTGACCCAGGTGGAGATTGACGAGCGCGTTACCCGTTTGGCTGAACGTTATTTTCCAGAGCTCTGCCAGGCTAACGATGATCCACGCGCAAAACTGTTGTTTAGCGACGGCATTGCTTATATGGCCGGACTTCCTGAGGTATCACTAGACATGGTCATCGTGGATTCTACCGATCCGGCGGGTCCTGCTGCCGGGCTGTTCAATGCTTCTTTCTATGCCAGTTGTTACCGGGCACTGCGGCATGGAGGGATTTTGGTGCAGCAATCTGAATCGCCGATTGCACACCTGGAGCTGATCGGAACGATGCGCAGTGCCATGCGCAGTGCCGGGTTCTCTAAAGTGAAAACTTTGCCGTTTCCGCAACCTTGCTACCCTACTGGCTGGTGGAGTTGCACAATGGCTTCCAGAGGAGGCGATCTGGCTCTTTTCCGTGAGGATGATGCAAAGCTAAGAACGTTTCCTACCCGCTACTACAACCCTGGCATCCACCGTGGGGCTTTGGCATTACCGCAGTTCATGTGCGAAGCCTGGAGTGAATAGCGCCAGAACCCATGCTTTTCACAATCAAAAGGTGATGATGCCAGATACAAACGGTATGGAAAGCCGTTTCACGTGCGCGCCACGATGGCCGAGGACAGTGATGCGGGCTATGCTCGTACGTGCTTTGCACGTGCTGGTTACCGCCTGCCTGGCGGCTGGTTTCTTGCGCGGAGTATGCAGACGCGAAACCGGCACGTCCCGGCCCTGCCGCGAGCTATTGGCCTTGTCAGCACCATGGCCCTTAAAGATTGACCTGCCAGACACGTTCTGATCTCACCGATCAGTTCTTCATCGCGCCGAGCACGATGAAGATCGCAGTTGCGTTTTTCTTACGTTTCAGCTCCTCGATGCAGGTGTTTCTGCGCAGGTTATGCCATCGCGCTGCCCGATATGATGCTCGTGCTGCAGCCGATCTTCTGGGCAAGCGATTCGATGGCGGTCCATTGGGATCCGTACTCTCTAGCGTGACGCTAACAGCATGTGCACGGCACGTTCGCGGACCTCAGGGGGAAAATTCGTTGATTTCCTCACGGAGGCTTCATTTTGTTAAATGAAGGGAGCCGCCTTAAAGCCCTGGCGATTCAGTGAAGCTCTATTGACTTTATTTAACGATAAACAGATTATTATTGCCATAGCGATGTAGAGCGTTTATTGTATAGTTGTAGCAAAGAGGACGAGACAGAAGTCGAGAGTGATCTAAACCGGTGGAGTTGAGCCGGGTTTCCCCAGTACGACGTGATTTGAATCCAGATAATGGCGTGTTTGCGCGTATTCAAGGAGGGTAATTATGTCTACCACAGAAAAGCTTTTTGTAAGGAAAGTTAGTTGTGTCGGGAAGCTGTTTGCACTGTGCTTTGTGGCTATCCCAATGGCGGCGTCGGCTCATACGTTTTATGTACGAGGTTCTCTGGGTTATAGCATGCCCGTCAGGAGCTCCAGGCCCAAGGTAAGATCCTTTCCGGATCTCACTTTCCCCCTTGATGTTTATCAACCAAACAGGGCGAAATCGCATGGGGTTTTAGGTCTGGAGTTTGGTCGTGTTATTCACTTGCATAGTCGTATGTTCGATCATGCAGCCTTGGGTCTGGCGATCAAGGCGGGTCGACTCTCGCAAAAAGGCACCATTACCATGCTGAACCTGCCGAACCAATATGGCTATCGGGGTAAAATCAGGTTTCTTAGCTTGTTGGGTGTTGCCCGCGTGCCTCTCTGGGAATGCATGGAAAGCCATACAGGCATTTCTGCTTATCTGGGTGCGGGTCTGTCTCGCAACCGGCTGTTTGGCTATAGGGAGGTGTTGGTTCGTGATGGGATGCTAAGTCCCAGGGAATTTTCCATCAAGGATCACACGCAAACCAAGTTTGCCTATGCGCTTGGGCTGTCCTTTCACACAGAACTTAAGGAAGGGCTACAGGCCGTCGTTGGTCTTGAGTATTTTAACGCAGGCAAAAGTGCTTATGGCAAGCTGGTCAGGAGCAAAAAGGTAGATAACAGTAGCAAAGGTCCCAAGTTCGATGTGAAATTACCTACGGTTTCAGTGGGCCTGCAATATCTGTTCTGATGGTTCATTCTGGCATTGGTATGACCAGTTTGCTCCCGAAGCATAGTGTGGTATGGCGACATCCAAAGTGCTGTTTTGCGCAGAAAAAATAGCGCTTTGAAAAACTCTGGAGCAATCCCTTCCACGTGCCGACATCGCGTCAGTTGTTAATGGAGAGTAGTGCGTGTTGCGATGAGCGCAAAGAGGCGCGGCGCTTGTTGCTGCACGTGCTTGGTAAATCATACAGCTGGTTGTTTGCGCATGCAGATGAATTGTTGCGGACAGACGATGTCACCACTTATCTGCGATTAATTGAGCGTCGTGCTTGTGGTGAGCCGTTAGCCTATTTGACCGGAAGATGTGGTTTCTGGACGCTGGATCTGGAGGTGACGCCGGCGACACTTATTCCGCGTTCAGAAACCGAACGTCTGGTTGAACTGGCATTGGAGCGGTTGCCACCGCTCACGCCTATGCGCGTGGCCGATCTTGGTACCGGTAGCGGTGCGGTGGCTCTCGCTCTGGCCAGCGAACGGCAGCAAATACGGATCCTTGCGACCGACCTTAGTGCGGCGGCGCTTTCGGTGGCAAAGGCCAATGCCAGGCGGCTTGGTTTGCATCAGGTGTGTCCAGTCCAGGGGGACTGGCTGGCACCATTGTGCAGCGAAAGCTGCGATCTTGTCGTTGCCAATCCACCGTATATTGAAGCGAACGATCCACATTTGATGCAGGGTGATTTGCGTTTTGAGCCGATGATGGCCCTAAGCTCAGGGAGCGACGGACTGAATGCCGTGCGTCGTATCGTGCGCGAGGCAACCAGGGTATTGGTGCCTGGTGGCTGGCTGTTGTTTGAACACGGCTGGAATCAGGCCAGGCAGGCACGCTTGTTATTGTCCGCTAGTGCTTACGCCGAGGTTTTTACAGCCCAGGATCTTGAAGCACGTGATCGCGTCAGTGGTGGCTGTCGTGTAGTCTGATGGCCTCGTTAGAGGTGCTCTCCTCAGGTTAGGATCAGCCTGCGCTGACCATGGTTTGTGCGCTCAATTTGCGGAAAGCGCGCGCGAATCGCTTGCCGGATGTGCGCCAGATCAAGGCCGGCCATGGTCAGGACCTCTTCGCGGCTGCCATGCTCAAGGTAACTGTTCGGTAGTCCCAGGTGCAAAACAGGCAGGCTTATACCATGGGCGGCCAGACATTCCGACACCGCAGAGCCAGCGCCACCGGCAATGGCATTGTCTTCCAGGGTGACAAAAGCACGATGCGTCTTTACCAGTTTCAGTAGCATTTTTTCGTCCAGTGGTTTGACGAAACGCATGTTGACTAGTGTGGCACCGAGTTCGGCGGCGACAGTCGCTGCTGACC
>JAAXIA010000173.1 GCA_012270595.1 Rhodanobacteraceae bacterium
GAACATCCATTGATCAGGGATTCCCTCATGATTAAAGCCAAGACAGGACGCCTTACTACAAATCGCATCCTGAAAATGCTACGATGGCTCTCAGGGTAGTGCTTTGATCACCTCACTTTCAGGAGTTCGAGCAAGTGAAGAAGAGAAAACCATTAGTTGTAGGCACCGCCTTGGTCTTATTGACAATCGCACATGTGTGTGCCTCGACACCAGATTTCACGAGCATCAGACAACGGTCAGGTTACACTCCCGATGAGCTTTGCGGCTTCGATTACGTGCACATCAACGACTACATTGTCGGACATGGCACCTTGAAAGAAGGTAAATACTGGATTTGGGAGCTTACCGGTCTGATGCCTGCCGATGCCGGTGGGGCATGCTATGCTTGGGGGCAGTTATGGGATCAGCGCCATAACGTTGCAGCAGGCGCACGTAAAGTCACTTGGCACCAGGGTGACTGGCCCCACACGTTAAGAGTTCTGTAAATTGGCGCACTGCACTTTTTAACCATGGGCCTATTGGCATAGGTAATACCATGAACGCGACGCATTTTCTAGGCTAGACTCTAATCTATGTCCCGCACGCCTTTTCTGTTTGATCTCGATGGAACATTGATTGATAGCGTTTACCAACACGTGTTGGCGTGGAAGGAGGCGCTGGAAGCCGAAGGTGTAACGCTATCGATCTGGCGAATCCACCGCAAGATCGGCATGAGTGGCGGCTTGCTCGCCCAGGTTTTTTTGCGCGAAACCGGACTGGAGATCAGTGAAAAACGACTCGAACGCCTGTACCAGCACCACGCTGAGGCGTTTCACCGCCATCACAGCCAAATCGCGGTGCGCCCTCTCCCCGGTGCCTGCCAGCTGCTTGGGTATCTCACCGAACAAGGCATTCCATGGGCAATTGCCACGAGTGGACAAATCGAAACTGCCAGACCAAGCCTGGTGACACTGGGGATAGACCCCGACAAAATAACGCTGGTAACGCGTGACCAGGTTCGTCACGCTAAACCCGATCCCGACCTGTTCGTGACCGCCGCCGAGCGCCTCGGCGTCGATATCCGGCAGTCGCTGGTCATCGGTGACAGCATTTGGGATATGCTAGCAGCACAGCGGGCACGCGCTCTAGGCATCGGCGTGCTATCCGGCGGCTATAGCCAGGGTGAGCTCGAACAAGCCGGTGCCCTGCGTGTCTATGCCGATCCTGCCGGTTTATTGCACCACATCGACGAGGTGTCCGCGCGGGACTAGGAACACTAAAATACCTGACTCTGTACTTAAGTCAGTGTCAGCAGTTCTTCCATATCGCTCCGATCCAGGCGTAGCCCCGTACGCTCTGTGCCCTCAAGCACCGCGTTGGCGAGCTTGGCCTTGTGGATTTTCATTTCCTCGATTCGTTCTTCCACTGTTCCAACAGTAATCAAGCGAAACACAAATACAGGCTTGTCCTGGCCAATACGATGCGCACGATCCGATGCCTGTTCCTCGACGGCGGGGTTCCACCACGGGTCGTAATGGATCACCGTGTCGGCCGCAGTCAGGTTAAGGCCTACACCACCTGCCTTGAGCGAGAGCAAGAACAGTGACACCTCGCCTTTCTGAAAACGCCGTACTGGATCAGCGCGGTCGTATGTCTGACCGGTGAGACTGACATAAGGAATGCCGATCTGATCAAGTTCATCGGCGATTAATCCAAGCATTTCGGTGAACTGCGAGAACAGCAGCACCTTACGCCCCTCAGCCAGCAAAGCAGGCAACATGTTCATCAACAGTTCGAATTTGGCTGATTCGTGAACACCACGTGCCACGTCCAGTTTCACCAAACGTGGATCGCAGCATACCTGGCGTAATTTAAGCAGTGCATCCAGCACTGCGACACCGGAATGCTCAAGACCACGCTGTGCGATAACCTCACGTAGTTCTTCGACCAGGTTCAGACGCAAACCGTCGTATAACTCACGCTGCCTACCATCAAGCGCCACGCGTCGGGTCATTTCCGTCTTCACAGGCAAATCAGAAGCCACCTGCGATTTCGTACGACGCAACATAAATGGGGCAAGCCGACGATTTAGCCTGACCTGGCATACCTCGTCGTGCTGCTTTTCAATCGGTAAACGCACATAGCGGTAAAACGTCGCCTCATCACCAAGCAGCCCGGGCACGGCCAGATCCATCTGCGACCACAATTCACCCAGATGGTTTTCCAGCGGAGTGCCGGTAAGACAGATACAGCGTACCGCACGAAACTTGAGCAAGGCACGACGGGCCTGGGTGCGAGGGTTCTTGACCAGTTGCGCTTCATCCAGAACAATCAGTGCAAAAGACTGTTCACACAGGTTGGAAACATCGCGTGGCAACAGTGCATAGCTGGTCAATACGACATCTTGCGTGACAATCTGATCGAAATCATCTCTACGCTGAGGACCATGCAAAACCAGCACCTTAAGCGTGGGTGCAAAACGGGCAATCTCAGACTGCCAGTTCGGAATCAGGCTCGTTGGCACGACGATAAGCACTGCTTGTTTCAGTCCACCGCGCTGCTTCAGACTCAGCAGGTGCGCAATCAGCTGAAGTGTTTTACCCAAACCCATATCATCAGCCAGCACGCCACCTACTCCGATCTCGGCCAAGGCATTGAGCCAGTGCAAACCCTCATGCTGGTAAGGCCGCAGCTTGGCCACCAGACCTTCCGGTGCAGCATCAGCAGTGCCTTCGGTGAGGGCATGCAACCGTGTAGTGAAACCACGTAACGGCTCAGGCACTTGCAGCGCCCCATTCTCAGGAAGCGCATCAGCCAGCTCATCCAGTCGACCAACATGCACCCTCGGCAAACGCAGGTTTCTCTTCGGTCTTTCCAGATATTCGGTCAGTGGTGCCAGAAGAGGACGCAACTCACTCAGTTTGAGTGGCACCCGTCGACGCTTATCCACCGGCGCGTACCACACTGCATCCTCCGGTTCATTAGCGAGCGGTTGCAACGTAATATGCCCGTCAGCCAGCGCTACAGCAAGCGCAGGAAGCAAATTGTGACGCTTGCCATCGACCTCAATGCCTAACTCCAAACCAAAAGTGGCCTCCTCGCCGTCCATCAGCGCGCGACCATACCAGCGTACCGGTTCAGTCAATACATCGAACGGGAAACTGGACGCGTATTCGAACAGAAAGTTTTCACTTTCAAGTCGGGAGCGCAACGCTAACCAACGCGCTGGTGTATTTACTTCCAATGCACCACTGTGACCGGCACCAGGAAACAGCCAGGCATCCTCGAACAAGGTATCGACCAGTTCCCAAGGTAGACCTTCGGTATCCACTGCCAAAGTCAGGCCAACCTGCTCAAGTTGCTCCATGGCGTTCAGCTCATCGGCACGGCGACGGTTAATCTCAATCAGACGATCACCATGCAAGCGCCGCACCAGTACCTCCCCCCTTTGGGCGAGAAAGCGCTCACCGGCATAATCAAAGCTCAGTCGCGCATAGGCCATCGGTGGAGTATCGGCAGGTTGCCGGGCGTGCTCAGTCAGTCCGTACAGCGTAAGTATAGGTTGCGGCACCACTTCCCGACACGGCAAAGTATCCAGGAGCTTCGGTGTGGGAAGCCGATGGGCAAGCGGCCCCTTCGACAGTGCACCGAACACTGTCAGCACCTCATCGTGTCGTAGCACCGGCAGATCAAGCCACTCTGTGCGCTCTATAGCCGCATCAAGATGACTAATTTCAGCGCGCACCACATCCAGACACCAGAGTGTACCAACACGCAACAAACGCTGCGTTTTCTCCAGTGCGGGTTGTAACCGCTGACTGCCGTCCTGTTCCAGCTGCCAGCTCCAGGCCAGTTGCTGCTCCTTGCCATGTGACAGGCGTAAACCGCCCACACCACCCAGAAAGCACGATGCAGTCTCGAGCATCTCGGCCAGTAGTGCATCACCGACCTGACCTTCCAAATGGGCGTAGCTGCGTCCCTTGCGCTCCGTCTGCGACAGACCTAGTACGGTGGTGGCCAAACGTTGTTCACGGATACCTGGCATAACACGCGCCAATCGTTCCCTACTCAGTGGCATCGAACGTGTGAAGCGACCCTGCCCTGACGTTTCCAGAGCCATAAGCGTCACCTCCAGTCGAGCACAAGCCGCGTTCTCGTCGCTCACCACTTCAAAGAAAAAACCAGGCACTTCGCTAACACCCGCTTTGCTACCTTCCACAGGTGCATCCAGTAGCTTGCGCCATCTCACTGGCAGTCTGGAATGATCGGTGCGAGGCAGGCCATGCTCACGAAGTCGCTTCTTTGACGGGGATCTCTTTGGCAATGACCGAATAACCATATACCATCCTTTGGTAATTGAACTGGCGAGTTCAGCAGTATCACTACCCACGCAAAATATGCAAGCGCTACCGCCCTTTTCAGGGAAGGCCTGTATAAGTTCATTTATCCACACGTTTATTCTATACCTGCTTGTTAATGCAGGAGGTGCATCAGTCCGGTTTAAAAAAGTTAACCGGATATTCCTGTTTCTGATCACGCACCATCAATGTCTTGAGCACCTCGCCGGGTGTGCTCTGGCCATTGAGCACAGAGCACACACCAGCAGTGATCGGAAGATCTAAGGTATGCAGGGCTGACAACCGCATCAGCTCCCTGGCAGTGTGCACACTTTCAACCACCTGACCGATGTCATGAAGTGCCTGTTCGATAGCCACCCCTTTGCCCAGGGCAAGCCCCAGACGGCGATTGCGTGACAGATCGCCGGTACAGGTAAGCACCAAGTCACCCAGACCAGCCAAGCCTATCAGTGTTTCAGGTCGCGCACCCAGAGCCATCCCCAAACGCAACATCTCATGCATGCCACGCGTCATCAGGCCAGCCCGGGCATTCAGTCCCAACCCCATCCCATCAGCTACCCCAGTGGCGGCCGCCAGTACATTCTTCATCGCCCCACCAAGTTCAGCACCAAGCACATCCTGACCAGGGTAGGCACGAAAGTTCGGGGCTTGCAGCAAACCGGTAAGTTCTTTTGCGAAGGCAAGATCCTTGCTGTGCACAGTGACTGCAGTGGGCAGTCCTGCAGCCACTTCTTCGGCAAAAGACGGACCACTGATAACTGCGGCGCGGCGACCAGGCAACTTGGTGGCCACCAACTCATGCAGGAATCTCCCCGTACCAGGCTCAAAACCCTTGGTTCCCCAGGCAATAGCGGTTTCGGCATCAAGAAGTGGTGCGATCTGGTCCAGTATAGAAGCGAAAGCATGGCTCGGAACCACAATCAATACCAGATCGATTCCGCGCAGCGCACGGGCAAGATCATACTCATAAGCCAGTGACGGCGGTAATGACAGACCAGGCAAGTAGCGTTGGTTACAGGCAATAGATGCCACTTGCTCCAGCATTTGACGGCGATGACCCCAAAGCCGCGTGGGCGTACCACCGCGCGCGACCAGCGCAGCCAGCGCACTGCCCCACGCGCCAGCACCGAGAACAAGCAGAGACGATACCTCTCCCATGATCCAAGGTTAAATGTTAACTGTTAAGCGTCGGTGCCTCACCACCGGCTGCACGGCGTTGCTGCTCGGCATAGAGCGCGTCAAAGTTAATCGGTTGCAGTAAAAATGCTGGGAAACCACCTTCCTGCACCATTACGGAAATCACCTGCCGCACGTACGGAAACAGCAGGTTGGGGCAGTAACTGTGGATGATGCCTTCATGTTCATCCTCGGGGAAACCGGCAATGCTAAACACCCCCGCCTGTTGCACTTCAACCAGATAGGCGGTGCGATCGCCCAAGGTGCAGGTCAAGGTCACACTGAGTACTACTTCATATAAATCATCTCCCAACCCGGTGGCACCATGGCTCATGTTCAATTGCACCTGTGGCTGCTCACTCTCTGCCTCTCCGATTTCCTGGAAAATCTTCGGTGCATGCGGCGCTTCAAAAGACATGTCTTTTACGTAGATCTTCTGAAGCGCGAGTTGTGGTTGCTCGGCCTGGCCATTGACCTGGCTCAAGGGGGTGACTTTTGCCATGGAAAACCCTCTCGTCTTGATAGACTGTGCAGTACTTCAAAACGCCAATTGTCGCATACATTGCCCTCTTCTGCCAACCCAAAGAGCCATCATAGCTTGCATAGCATGCTGTTTTTACGGCATAATTGTGCCCTTGATCTATGCTAACCATGGCATGCGAACCTGCAGCTTACCGTGGGCGCGTATGTTTTTTGGGGTGTCCGTTACGCGATGCGGCTTCGGGCAAAGGTCGCACTGCCACTGCCAGCATCGTGTGGCACAAGAAGCCGCTGGCGCCGACTTCGTCCTGGCCAATGGGCGTTACATGACACAAAATGGAGGTCATCATGGCTCGTGTATGCCAAGTTACCGGAAAAAGAG
>JAAXIA010000063.1 GCA_012270595.1 Rhodanobacteraceae bacterium
CCACGCAGGCCAGGGTCCGTCTGAGTGATTTTGAGTTCAACAAAATTGGGGGGTTGCACGGCGATGATCCCGCCGTTGAACAGAGTAACCAGACACGCCTCTTCACCCTTGAGCCACTTCGCGGCCTCGCCCATACCGGCCTGACTGGCCTGATGCTGTTCAAAGGTGTCAGGCTGCATGAAGTGCCAGAACTGGCCATCACGATAGAGGTATTGCATGTCCGTATCAGTCACATCGGCAATTTCAAAGGAATCGCTGGATTTCATCGTTTGCTCGGTCGTGCGACCGGTTTTCAGGTTGCGAATCAAAATACGGGTAAACGCTTGCCCCTTGCCCGGCTTGATGAATTCGGCTTCGGTGATGACCCAGGGATCACCATTGTGAAGGATTTTCATACCTTTCTTGACGTCATTGAGTCCGGCGGTGGCCATACGTATCTGCTCCAGGGATGTCAAAAGTCTGTTGCACCAAGGCAGCATTCATGCCACCAGCCCTACCGTGCTGCACAAAGAAATCCTATTGTAATCAATAGATTTAAGCCATTGATTATATTATAAGAAAATCAGGCTTGTTCATATCATCCACCGACGACCTGTTTCATGTTTTCCTTAAGAAGACGGCTTTGACCCGCACAGATACGATACAAGACGATAAAATCGGGCCATTGTCATCATTTCATCACTCCATTGCACCCAAGCTTATCGCTTCAGTCAAGCCCGCTCATGATACCCACAAGCTGTGCTACTGTCCCACCCTCATCAACCAATGATTGGCGCGAACTATGGCGTCGGGCCATCACCG
This sequence comes from Rhodanobacteraceae bacterium, assembly GCA_012270595.1. Classification (GTDB taxonomy): domain Bacteria; phylum Pseudomonadota; class Gammaproteobacteria; order Xanthomonadales; family Rhodanobacteraceae; genus Rhodanobacter_A. The sequence goes on from JAAXIA010000063.1 coordinate 802, forward strand.
ACCCGGTTGAGCTGCTGCACTGGCTCGGTCTGGGCCACCTAAGCGGACAGTTACCAGAACGTAACGCCGGCTTCCCTTTGCGCGTACCACGCGGCTTCGCTTCGCGCATGCGCCAGGCTGACCGCCATGACCCGCTATTGCTGCAAGTGTTGCCACAGCTGGCTGAACTCGATGAGACAGCCGGTTTCGTTGCCGATGCCGTCGGCGATCTGGACGCGCGTAAAGCACGCGGTGTCCTGCACAAATACCAAGGACGCGCCTTGCTGATCGCCAGCGGAAGCTGCGCTATTCATTGCCGTTACTGCTTCCGCCGGCATTTTCCCTATGCCGAAGAAATTTCTGCGGTGGGTCAATGGCGAGAAGCTTTAGCCTATGTAAGGCAAGATACCAGTATCAACGAATTAATTCTCTCTGGCGGTGATCCTTTGGCGCTATCCACCACCAAATTAGTGGAACTGGGGCGCGGATTAAAAGAACTGCCACATATCACCCGATTACGCATTCATAGTCGCCTTCCGATCGTATTACCCGAACGCATCGACGATGCGCTGAGCGACTGGCTTGTCGCTTTGCCGCTGCAAAAAATATTCGTGCTGCATACCAACCACGCCAACGAGTTCGATGCTACAGTGGATGACGCCTGCGACCGGTTACGACAGGCCGGCACCACCTTGCTCAACCAGTCGGTACTGCTGCGTGGCATCAATGACGATAGTCGCACTCTTGCAGCACTTTCCGAACGCTTGTTTGCTGCCGGCGTGTTACCCTACTACCTGCACCAACTGGACCGTGTACGTGGTAGCGCTCATTTCAGCGTCAGCGACGAACGAGCTCTTGATCTTGTTGCGCAGTTACGTCGTTGCCTGCCAGGTTATCTGGTGCCTAGACTAGTACGCGAAGTAGCGGGCAAACCGGCCAAGCAACCTCTCTGAAGCTGACCTGTTCCCATGGCAGTCGGCAGCAGAACAATAAGCCCATAATCCAATAACAGGCGGTTGTGCTACCCTTGACACCCGTCATGCGGTAAAAAATATGCACAGAGCAAGCCCGCTCAAACTCCCCTGCCACCTCTGTTTGGTTCTACGGAAGCATGACGGCTCATGAAACATAACAAGGTCATCAGAATCCTTTTCATCGAAAACTCGCAGGACGAGGCAGAGCAAATTCTTAGTCTTATCCGCAATACTGGTACGGCCGTACGTCCGACCCGGATCAGCACCCTGGATCAGTTGGGGAAGGCACTCGATACCTTCAAACCAGACGTAGTACTGTTTAATCCTGAGGTAAAAACCTTCCCCGCACAGGAAGTTGTGAAGGCGGTTGATCTTAGTGGTCGCGACATGGTGCTCATCACCCATGTGGCACAGATGGATACCCAATCCACCTCTATCTTGTTTGCCGATGGCATATACAGTATTGCACTGCGCACGCACGCCAATCTTTTTATGGCGGTACTGAAACGCGAGCTGAAGGCACTTTACTCCCGCCGCCAGGTACGTCATCTGGAAAGTGCCCTGCATGAATCTGAACGCCGCTGTGAACGCTTGCTGGACTCCTCCAATGACGCCATCGCCTACGTGCACGCGGGCATGCATGTACGTATCAATCGCACCTATCTTGATACCTTCGGCTACAAAACATTTGACGACCTGCTTGGTCTGCCGATTCTTGATCTCATCGACCATAAGTACACCAACGCGCTGAAAAAACTACTTAAAAATCATACGCAGGAAGGAAAAGAAACGACGAGTATCGACCTGATTGCGCAACGTGCCGATGGCAGCAATTTCCCCGCTACCATCAAAATTAGCCATGCCAGCTTTGAGGGCGAAGCATGCTGGCAAGTCATCTTTCAACGTCAAAAGATTGATCCAGTCACGACAGTACACGAGCAACGCGATCAGGTCACCGGACTGTACCTGCGATCGCATATTCTGACTTTAATCGATCAGGCCGTATCCGCAGCCACCGCTGGCAGTCAAGGACAGGTTTTACTAGTGATCGAACCAGATAACTGGAAAGATACTGTGAGCAGTACCGGCCTGGCCCAGGCCGACAAATTGCTGGCTGATATGGCAACACGACTTGGCACGACTCTGGAGCGCGATGACGTGGCAGGTTTGCTCGCCGACCATACCTTCGCAGTGCTGCTACACACGCGTCAGGACAAAGAGATCAGGGACTGGATAAATCGCATGCAACAGAGTTTTACCGAGCGCATCTTCGATGTCGAAAAACGCTCATTGACGCTCACACTAAGCATCGGTGGCAGCCTGCTTACGAAAAAAAATGCTAACACTGAGTTACTGCTTGAGCAGGCGGGTACGGCACTGCGCAATGCCCAGAGCCAGGGAAGTAATCACTACGAACTATACGACCCAACCATGGTCGAAAAAGCAGACAAAGAACATAGTCGTTTCTGGTTCAACCAGTTACAGCAGGCCTTGGCACAAGATGCCTTCGTGCTACATCACCAGCGCATCATCAACCTTAAGGGTATCGACGGCGATTACTCGGAAGTTTTGTTGCGCATGCACACTTCACAAGGTGAAGTGCAACCCGATTTCTTTATCCCGATTGCAGAACAAAACGGTCTGTGCACAAAGATTGACCGTTGGGTGCTGGATAAGACAATTAGCGCCTTGCGTGCCCGCCAGGCACGGGGTATAGCCAGTTTCTTTTTTGTCAGGCTTAGCCTCGCTTCGGTACAGCAGGTCGACTTTCTTCCCTGGCTACACCAGCGTCTTTATCGCGCTTCCGTAAAACCCACCCACCTCATTCTGGAAATGAATGAAAGCAAGATCGTTACCAGTCTGCGACCGGTACAAGAGTTCGTACTCGACTGGAAAAAATTAAAAGGCCAATTCGCGCTGGGGCAATTCGGCTCTGGCTCTGGGATCAATTCGTTCCAGCTACTCCATCATATCCAGGCGGACTATCTAAAAATCGACCGCAACTACACCAGCGAGCTGTTGCAGCATCCCGAAAACCAGGAAAAAGTCGGCAGCATCTGCCAAAGGGCGCACGCGCTGCAAAAGCAAGTGATCGCGACCCGGGTCGAAGACGCTAGCAGCACCCCCATCCTGTTTAACTACGGGGTTGATTTTGTGCAGGGCAACTTCCTTGAGGAGCCGCAACTACTGACGACTGGCTGAAAGCCATCTTTCAGGGCAGGCTCGCTCATGCAGCGGAAGCAATGGCCACGCTGCATGAGGTCAGCAGGTCAGCCAGAACCAGCGGTGATTACTTCGCACTACTCGCCTTGGCTACCGCCTTGGCCGCAGAGACAGCAGCAATATCTTCCTTGATGCGCGCGGCTTTGCCTTCCAGACCGCGCAAGTAGTACAACTTCGCACCGCGCACCTTGCCTTTGCGCTTAACTGACACAGAATCAATAGCCGGACTGTGTGCCTGGAACACACGTTCTACACCGGTACCGTGGGAAATTTTGCGCACGGTAAAGGCCGAATGCAGACCACGGTTACGCTTGGCCACCACCACACCCTCAAAGGCCTGCACACGCTCACGGTTGCCTTCCTTCACCTTGACGTTGACCACCACGGTATCGCCAGGACTAAATTCTGGTAGTTGACGGGTGATCTGTTCGGCTTCAAATTGTTCAACGATCTTGTTCATGGCAACCTCTGCGGTTTGCAACCTCTGTAGTGCGGCTTTCTTAACGAACCGCGAAAATCGACAAGCAGCCAGCTGACTGCACCCTTCAAGCCCTATCCCCGACGGGGATATTCACGACGAAACTCGTTCAACAATTCACGCGACTCAGTATCCAGTGTGAGTTGCGTGAGCAGATCTGGACGGCGCAGCCAAGTTCGCCCCAGCGATTGCTTCCGACGCCAGCGGCAAATAGCACGATGGTCGCCGCCAAGTAGCACCTCTGGCACATCCCCAAGCACATCATGCACTGGCCTGGTGTAATGCGGATAATCCAGCAGTCCATCCGAGAACGAATCCTGCGCAACCGACATCGCGTCATTCAACGCACCGTCTTGCAAGCGCCCCACAGCGTCTATCACAACTGCTGCACCCAGTTCACCCCCAGAGAGCACATAATCGCCAATGGAGATTTCTTCATCAACTTCGCACTCCAGCAGGCGTTCATCCACACCTTCATAACGCCCACAAAGCAAGGCAATGCGTGATCGCTTTGCCATTGCCTCAACCTTGTTTTGCGTCAGTCGCACTCCTTGTGGACTTAAGTAAATCACCGACACCGGCTCCGGTGCCGCTTCACGAACATCCCTTAGCGCATCGCGCAAGGGATCAATCATCATCACCATGCCCGGGCCACCGCCATAGGTACGGCCATCCACGCTGCGGTGAACGTCAACAGCATAGTCGCGTGGATTCCAGGTTTCCACCTGCAACAACTGCTGCTGCGCACGCCCCACCACACCCACATCAACGCATTGACGCACGAATTCGGGAAACAGGGTCACGACATCAATACGCATAGAACTCTTAAAGATTCCTCGTATCCCTGATTCAGAACGCAGGGTCCCAATCTACCCATATCCGTCCGCCAGCAAGATCCACCTGGTGGACATAAGCCCCCTGGACAAAGGGAATGAGTCGCTCACGTACACTGTCCCTTACCACTAGCACATCGTTAGCACCCGTAGCGAACAGATGGCTCACCGTTCCCAGCGCCACACCCTGTAAGGTCACAACTTTGAATCCCTCAAGGTCGGCCCAGTAGTACGACTTCGCGCCAAGGGACGGCAACAGCTCGCGGGCAATGCGAATGTCCAGACCTACCAGCATGGTCGCCGTATCGCGATCCTCAACACCAAAGAGCTCGCAGACCATGCCTTTACCCTGCAAGCGCCCCTGGACAAGGCCCACCTTCTTTTCTTCACCCAGCACCCGGCTCAACAACCAAGGCTGGTAATCGAAGATTTTCGCACGAGGCTGAGTCCAAGACTCCAGTTTGAGCCAGCCACGCACACCGTACAAGCCAACAATACGACCGACCAGTACACGCCGACCGGCTGTATCCATTCCTTATATTGCCGCTTGCTGCTTGCTGTTTTCTTTAACCAGAGCCGCAACCTTTTCGGTGAGCTGGGCACCCTTGCCCATCCACTCCTTCACGCGTTCGACATTAAGTTCCAGGCGCTTATCCTTGCCAGACGCCACCGGATTGTAATAGCCAACGCTTTCAATGTTGCGACCATCACGCTTGCTGCGCTGATCGGCAACCACCACGTGATAAAACGGGCGACCTTTGGCACCACTGCGCGAAAGACGAATCCTGACCATAGTAAAAACTCCACCGTTACCGGTACCAGTAAGGCACAAACCACATACAACCAGTGTGGCAGCTAGCCCCCTATTGTAGCCGAAAAAAAATAGGAAAAGGAAGAGTCTCTACTTTTCACAGCGATGAGACCCAGAAAAAAGAGCATAAAGCTCCCTTTTTTAAGCGCGCTCCGATGCGCATTCAGGAAATCTAAACGTGCTACCCCATCGGTGGCAAATTACCGCCCATACCCCTCATCGCACCGCGCATCTGTCGCAGAAGGCCCTTGCCACCACCACGCGAAAGCCTGGACATCATCTTTTCCATCTGCATGTACTGTTTAAGCAGACGATTGACGTCGGCCGGCTGGGTACCTGAGCCTTTCGCCACGCGGGCACGACGCGAGCCATTTAGCGTATTGGGATGGCGACGCTCTTTCCTGGTCATGGACTGAATAATGGCGACCATGCGCTTGATCTGCCCATCATCAACGCTGGACTTCACTTTATCAAACTGCTTCACGGTGCCGGGCAACTTATCCATCAAGCCAGTCAGACCACCCATGTTGTTCATCTGCTCCAATTGCTGACGCATGTCGTCGAGATCAAAACGCTTGCCCTTCATCACTTTGGCAACAAGCTTTTGCGCCTTCTCACGATCAACCTTGCGCTCAACCTCTTCCACCAATGAGAGCACATCCCCCATGCCCAGAATACGCTGCGCCACACGATCGGCATGGAAAGGTTCCAGTGCGTCGGTCTTCTCACCCGTGCCCAGAAATTTGATGGGCTTCCCGGTCACATGGCGCACCGATAATGCAGCACCACCACGCGCGTCACCATCGGTTTTGGTAAGCACCACCCCGGTCAAAGGCAATACCTCATTAAACGTTCTGGCTGTGATGGCGGCATCCTGACCGGTCATCGCGTCCACCACAAATAAAGTTTCAATCGGCGTTATCGCGGCATGAAGCGCCTTGATTTCGGCCATCATTGTCTCATCCACGTGCAAGCGCCCAGCGGTATCAACCAGCAGCACATCGACCAGCTCACGCTTCGCAGCAGCCATAGCCGCGCGAGCAATAGCTATCGGGTCCTGCCCCACTGCAGACGGGAAAAAGATCACGCCGACCTGTTGTGCCAGCATACGCAACTGTTCAATGGCCGCTGGACGATATACATCACAGCTCACCAGCATCACTTTTTTCTTTTTCCGCTCCCTCAGAAAGTGTGCGAGTTTGGCCGCTATGGTCGTCTTTCCCGCACCCTGCAAACCCGCCAAAAGCAGCACTGCAGGAGGTTGCTGGGCCAAGTTGAGTTGGGTATTGGCCACTCCCATCAGTTTGGTCAGTTCATCGCTAACCTCCTTCACCAAGGTCTGCCCCGGAGTCAGACTTTTGACAATTTCCTGACCTACCGCACGCACCTTCACCCGTTCAATCAGGGCCTGAACTACTGGCAGTGCCACGTCAGCTTCAAGCAGGGCAATACGTATTTCACGCAGGGACTCGCGAATATTCTCCCCGGTCAGGCGGCCACGACCGCGAAGGCGGTTGACCGTAGTGGACAAACGTTGACTGAGTGATTCAAACATGGCTTTACTTTTTGGTTACCAAGATGAGCCGCCCAGTCATTATAACCCGTGCCAATAGACTTTCGCTGGCCTAACCTGACGACAGGCTAAACGCAAGAGCCTTGGCAAAGCATCTCGCTATCCACGCCAAGGACTATCTGGGGTCGATAAAAACCGCCAGCCAAAGGGTGGGTGGTTCCTTGCAAGTAGCTGCCACCCGATGTTTCTGATGCGCGGGAATAAACGAATGATCCCCCGCTCGAAGCGTGCGCGTTACCTCTCCCGTCTCGGTCTGGACGGTGATGACGGCCTTTCCCTGCACCACCATAAACCATTCGTGCTGATCTTGGTCGTACCAGAAACCGGGTGGTGACGATTGCCCGGAAGACACAATGCGCTCAATACGAACGCCATCCACACCAAGCAAATCCGTAAACTGCTCGTCTTCCTGTGGAAGAGTCGGCAGGTCGTAGAAATTGACCTCGTTTGAGCTCGACATAACTTGTCATAAACCTTTCAGAAAAACCTCCGGGTAGAATAATACGCCAGTGTTTTTTTTGATGAACAGGAACAGACACAAGCTGCGCCAACCATGGGCGACCTGCCCATTTGCAAGCTGCCTGTGCCACACTTGACAATCATGTCCACGGTACTGCCTTCCATCGTTGCCATGGTGCTCTATGCACTAAGCACCGTTTTGCTCACCGCACCACTCACCGGCTGCCCCTACACTTGGCATCGCAGCGGCCTGATAACCGCCATGCTGGCGATTTTCCTGCATACCGGGGTATTGCTGGGTGCCCATGGCCTGCACTTGGACCTGCATTTTTTCGCCGCCTTATCGCTGGTTAGCTGCGTGGTCGCGCTGCTGACCTTACTGGTCAACCTGCTCCGGCCTGTCACCGGCCTTAGTCTGCTCGTATTTCCACTGGCTGCCTTGCTACTGGCGCTGGATGTGTTCGTGGCTTCACCCACACTCCCACAATCCATGGACTGGCAGATCAGTCTTCATGCCACGATCGCACTACTTTCCTACAGTCTGCTATCCATCGCCACATTGGTAGCGATTTTGCTGGCCATCCAGGAACGTGCCTTGCGCTCACACCGTCTTGGTCGACTGCTCCAGGCATTGCCTCCGCTGACCCAGACCGAAACATTGCTCTTTCGTCTGGTGCGCACCGGTTTTATTGGACTGAGCCTGACCTTGCTCACCGGCACCTTGTTTATAACAGACACGCACGTTGAGCAACTAACGTATATGATTGCGCTAAGCGTCCTCGCCTGGCTGATTTTCGCTGCATTACTGTGGGGGCATTGGCGTCATGGTTGGCGCGGTGCGCGCGCAGTGCAACTCACCTTGCTTGGTATGACGGCACTGGCACTAGCTTTCTTTGGTTCAAAACTCGTTCTGGAACTTCTGCATCGTCGCATCCCCTAAAGCTATTTTTTTGCGCAAAGCACAGACTGCGGCACCCAAGGGCAGGTCCGCTTGCCACTAGCAAATCGCCCCACAAGATAGCACTCATCCGGCCGCATCCAGCGCCTGCCCGAGCCGCTCCACCCCGACCACCTCCAATTCACCTACACGCCCTTTTTTGGGTGTATTGGCCTTGGGCACAATGGCACGCTTAAAGCCGTGTTGTGCTGCCTCTTTCAATCGCTCTTCGCCATGGGGAACCGGGCGAATTTCCCCGGATAACCCCACCTCGCCAACAACAATGAGCTTCTCCGACAAAGGGCGATCACGCAGCGAAGAGCGAACCGCCAACAACACCGGCAAATCCACCGCAGTCTCCTGGACCCTGATACCACCAACCACATTGACAAACACATCCTGATCGTAAGCCGCAACCCCACCGTGACGATGCAACACAGCCAACAGCATCGCCAGCCGGTTCTGTTCCAGACCCAGACTCACACGACGTGGGTTACCAAGATTCGACTGGTCCACCAG
>JAAXIA010000191.1 GCA_012270595.1 Rhodanobacteraceae bacterium
TCTGAATAGATCAGAGATTCCTTAGCGTTCAAAATCCGAAAACAAATGCGTAACAGGATGATACAAAGCCAGATAACTCAGCTGGAAAATCATCATCTTGATGAGATAGGAGGAATATCGCCAATGCCAATGTTATCGGCTTCGTGCGGGAGGCCCCATACGTTGTGCAAAATATGATTTTTGTCCTCCAGCACATCATAGTCACTATAACCGCCTTTTTCATGCCACTTAAATATGGCGTGAATACCTGATTTATCCAGTCGCGTCACGCTAAATTTCATCCACGAGCTTTTAAAGCCGCAGCCGTTTGGATCAAAAATGGATGCAATATAATCAATGGTTATGTTGCCTTGGGCACGATCATCGCCAGCCTTAAGCACCAAAAAACGGGGTGTAATATGATATATGCATTGGCCCCTTTGATATGGCTCAATGACATAACCATACTTGTAGTCCGCAACCTGATAATCGTTGCGCGCTCTTTCAAAATGGATAGTCTCAGTTGTTGCGTGGAGACACGCAGAACACAGTATAGCTGCTGCCAATTGTATTGCCGGTAGAGCATAACGAAATCGGAGTGGTTTTAACAAGATAGAACTCCTCATAAAAACTAAAAGGTTAACCATATTGCTGTACCACACAATTGTCAAGAAAGCTCTTTAAATCCGGAGGTAAAGGCGCGGAAAAGGCGTAGCTGCGCCCGTTCCATTCAAAGCCCAGGTGTGTTGCATGCAAAAACAGACGATGTAGGCCTTGCTCGCGTAAGCGCTTGTTCGCTTCTTTATCGCCGTACTTGGGGTCACCAGCCACTGGATGACCCAGGTGCGCCGCGTGCACGCGAATTTGGTGGGTTCTTCCAGTCTCCAGGCTTGCCTGCATCAGGCGTGTTTGTGGATACGGCTCAATTTCACGAAAAAAAGTGAGTGCAGGTTTGCCATGGTCGCTGACTTTCACCATACGTTCGCCATCCTGGCAAATAAACTTCTTGAGTGGTGCATTCACCTCGAACCTGGCCCTGGAAGGGTGCCCCAGCAACAGACAAAGATACTGTTTGCTCACTGTGCCGGCCCTGATCGCTGCCTGCAAGCCAAGCAGGCCGGCACGGGTGCGGGCCAACACCAGAACGCCACTGGTGTCTCGATCAAGCCGATGTGCCAGGTTCAGTGTATCCCCTGGTCGCGCGGCGCGCAGCAATTCGATAGCACCCTGGCTGATACCGCTGCCACCGTGACTGGCCAGGCCAGAAGGCTTGTCGATGACCAGAAAGTGTTTATCCTCGAAGATAACTGCTTCAGCAAGCCGGGCCAGTGACCGCGGATCTGGCACCTTTGTATTTGACCGTTTAGCCATACGCAGGGGAGGAATACGCAAGCTGTCACCTTCGAGCAAACGGGTGTTGGGCTTGGCACGTTTGCCATTTACGCGTATCTGACCGGTGCGCAATAAACGATAAATCATGCTCTTTGGAACACCCTTGAGCAGGGTCAGTAGGGCATTATCAATCCGTTGACCATGACCCTGTGGGCCAATTTCAACGTGATGTACATCATGCGACTCAATGGGGAGACTGTCTGGTGGCATTGAAAAAAAACCAAAATAATGAGAAAATCGGGTCGCATGCGGAGCTGTGGCCCGCCGAGGTTTTAGCAGCTTAGGTTAACGGGTTGTGACGTACGACAAACCATGGTGCCGAAAGCCTTTACCGGAACCTGGTGCTTCGAAGATCTAACCGCATCGTAACGCTTTGGGTTACCACTTGTCCTTCACCCATGGTGGCAGAAGGCCCGCGTGATACAACAAAATGTCCACGGAACCGGCAACGGTACCATGTATTTACCGCTTTACCGTCACGGCGCGGTCTGCGGGCAGAGGATCTGCCCGGTGCCACATGAAAGCACGCGACGCACGGTGGAGTCTTAAGGAAAACTTACAATGAAACGCATGTTAATTAACGCAACTCAGCGTGAAGAGTTGCGTGTGGCTATCGTCGATGGCCAGACCCTCTATGACCTGGATATTGAGATTCCCTCCCGTGAGCAGAAAAAAACCAATATCTACAAAGGTCGCATCACCCGCATTGAACCATCGTTAGAAGCCTGTTTCGTTGACTATGGCGGCGAACGTCATGGTTTTATGCCGCTTAAGGAAATCGCGCACAGCTACTTTACGGAAAACCTTGATCCACATAAGTCAGGTATCCGAGAGCTGCTTAAGGAAGGTCAGGAAGTGCTCGTTCAGGTGGAAAAGGAAGAACGCGGCAACAAGGGGGCTGCGCTCACCACCTATATCAGCCTGGCTGGTCGCTACATGGTATTGATGCCAAACAGTCCGAAGGCAGGTGGCATCTCACGTCGGATTGAGGGTGAGGATCGCCAGGCGCTGAAAGAGGCATTGCAACACGTGAGCGTGCCTGATGGCATGGGCCTTATCGTGCGCACTGCCGGATTGGGGCGTGACGCCGAAGAATTACAGTGGGATCTGGACTATCTGTTACAGCTGTGGGGTGCCATTTCCAGTGCGACCGAAACACGTCGGGCACCGTTTCTTATCTACCAGGAATCCAAACTATTCATCCGCGCGCTGCGTGATTACTTGCGCAACGATATTGGCGAAATTTGGATTGATGAGGAATCGCTCTATCACGAGGCCTGCGATTTTGTGCAACAGGTGATGCCTCAAACCTTGCATAAACTTAAATTGTATCAGGACAACACGCCGCTGTTCTCACGCTACCAGATTGAAAGCCAGATCGAAAATGCTTTTGATCGCGAGGTGCGTCTTCCTTCCGGTGGGGTCATTGTGATCGACCAGACCGAGGCGCTGACGTCCATTGATGTGAACTCTGCGAAGGCCACCAAGGGATCTGATATTGAAGAAACGGCCTTCAATATCAATTGCGAAGCGGCGATAGAAGTTGCTCGCCAGTGCCGCATACGTGATACCGGTGGTTTGATCGTTATCGACTTTATTGACATGGAACGCTCACGCCATCAACGTGAAGTGGAAGAGAAGTTACGCGATGCATTGAAACTGGACCGTGCCCGCGTGCAAATGACGCGCATCAGCCGATTTGGTCTCATGGAAATGTCGCGCCAACGTCTGCGTCCCAGTCTGGGTGAAGCGACGCAGGTAGTCTGTCCGCGCTGCACCGGGCATGGTCATATCCGTGGTGTGGAATCGTTGGCATTGTCTACCCTGCGCCTGATCGAGGAGCACGCCATGAAGGACAATACCGGCCAGGTGCTGGTTCAGGCTCCACCCTCGATTGCCAACTTTATACTCAATGAGAAGCGTGCCCGCGTGGTGGAAATTGAGTTACGCAACAAGGTTCATGTCGTCATCGTCGCTGATAGTCAGCTGGTGACCCCACATCTAAACATTCAGCGTATCAAGGAAGCGGATATGGGCGAGCATAGCAAGCCCAGCTACGAACAGTTAACGGTTGTCGAGACCCTCCCCTTGCTCAAGCTGGGGCAGCGTTTGGGGAGCAGTGAAGCGCCTGCCGTTTCCAGTGTAGTACCAGCGACTTCACCGCCACTGCGTAAAAAGTCAGGAGCAACCAACCGCTCACGATCCATTCCCGCGGGTTTTGTCGCATCTGCAACGGGCACTTCCCGCCATGGGATGATGGCGCGTTTTTGGGGCTGGTTTAAGGGTGCCAGCCACGTCAATGAAGCACCAGAGCCTGCCGGGTTGAAAAGCCACGAGCATAGACAAAACCAGAATACGGACGAGAGTCGGCGCCGCTCTGATAGTTCGGGCAATGCGCCGATCCCATCGCGTCAGGAGTCTAATAGCACACATAACGGCGCGTTGGAGGCAGCACAGCGCAAACGCCGATCACGTCAACGCAATGCAACGCAACATCCAGCCACGCCCGCCGTTCCCACCCGTGCCTCTGGTGCTGTCGACAAAATCGCCATCACTAAAGACCTAAAAGACGTAGTTATGGCAACGCCGGTGGCTGAGGTGCCAGAACGCTCCCGTCGTAACATTAATTTGACGAGCGAACGGCGCTTGCAGGAAGAGACAATAACAACTGCCGTGCTGACTGAAGAAGCACCACGCAAACCGGTTAAGCTTTTTACAGAAGCAACGTTGGATGCGAGCGCTAGTGCTACGGTTGAAAATACCCGAAGCAGAAATCAGCGCCGTCGGCGTGGGCGCCGTGGTGGTCGCCGTCACCGTCGGCGTGAGGAACAGGAGTTAGTGAAAAACCAGATCACAGAGGCACAGGCGCAGGACTGGGACGATGAAGATCGAACCAAACCGGTTGTCTATGCCGATAGGCAAGCCGCACATCAACGCAACACCATGCAGGTAGATATGATTGCGCCGTCACATTATTCGCGCACGACGAAGCAACCCCAAGTTTCGGCAGTAACTGCCCCGGCAAACAGGGTCAGTGTTGCTGCGCCAGCTGAGACATTGAACGCGATGGAGTTAAGTGCCGCTAAGGTTAATAAACCGGAGGCGAGGACCCACCTTCATTTGCCCGTTCTGCCCCCGATACCGACTGCGGAAACGCCCAAGTTGCGCAGTGATCCTGATCGAGCCACGCCGGCATTCGGTCCGGCTGTTACGCTAGCGC
>JAAXIA010000033.1 GCA_012270595.1 Rhodanobacteraceae bacterium
CCTTAAGCACCAGCGGTATGACCGAGTCGCAACTGGATTGGCTGATTCCGCACCAGGCTAACCTGCGGATTATTGAGGCGACGGCCAGGCGCCTGCGCATGTCGATGGACCAGGTTATTGTCACCGTCGACCAGCATGCCAATACCTCGTCTGGTTCTGTGCCTTTGGCCCTGGATGTTGCGGTTCGCGGTGGTAAGGTGCAACGTGGCCAGAATCTGTTGCTGGAAGCCTTCGGTGGAGGTTTTACCTGGGCTTCTGCGTTGCTACGTTACTAAACATTAGCTCGCTTTTAACTACGGGCAAAAACTACCCAGCGTGTGCCGAGATGGCTTGTGGGACTATTCTTACGGTTGTGGCTGGTGCTGCATGAATAAACGGAGGCAGACGCTGTCGGTGGCATCATTGGCCGTTGTTATGGGCACTGGTTATCATCGGTGTGTTTACTCATGCCAGAGTGGTAGCCTGTGACTTCTGTCAATTCTTCGCTTGCATTCATCTTTCCTGGCCAAGGGTCACAGTCAGTGGGCATGCTTGCCCAGCTGGCTAGTGCACACAGCGTGGTGAAAGCCACATTTGAAGAAGCGTCACAAGGTGCCGGGGTGGATCTGTGGCAGCTTAGCCAACAGGGACCGGAAGAACGCCTCAATAGCACTGAACATACGCAACCAGCGCTTCTGGCTGCTGGCGTGGCCGTGTGGCGGGTGTGGCAGGAGCAGGGGGGTGCGTTGCCAGCACATCTGTCTGGTCACAGCTTGGGAGAATACAGCGCGCTGGTGTGTGCTGGAGTCTTGTCACTCCATGATGCGGCAGTTCTGGTAGCAGAGCGTGGTCGTTTGATGCAGGCGGCGGTACCATTCGGCGCGGGAGCCATGGCCGCGATTATTGGCGCTGATGATGCGCAGATTACCGCGGTGTGTGAAGAAGTCGCGGGTCATCAGATTGTGGCACCGGCCAACTTCAACGCACCAGGGCAACTGGTTATTGCCGGACATGCGCAAGCGGTGGACCGGGCATTGGTAAAACTGGCGAGTCTTGGTGTGAAGAGAGTGGTCAAGTTGACCGTCTCGGTGCCTTCGCATTGTGCATTGATGATTGATGCGGCCCATCAACTGGCTGAGCGTATGCTAAGCTTCTCCTGGCAGCTTCCGTCGATTCCGGTAGTGCAGAACGTCGAAGCCAAAACTTACTCCACGCTGGAGGCTATTCGCAACGCCCTGCAGCGTCAGTTGTACCTTCCGGTACGTTGGAGCCAGTGCGTACAGGCACTGGCGGCGGGTGGCGCATCACGACTAATTGAGTGTGGTCCCGGTAAGGTGCTTAAAGGGCTTGTTCGTCGTATAGACCGGTGCCTGGAGGTGTGTGCTATTGGTACGCCGGCTGAGCTTGATGTCGCGTTGACGTGGCAACAGGCCTGTCCTTTGGAAAACGGTTAAGGCACAGGCGCTTTCTGGTGTGCGTGTATGGTGTGTGGCTGTGGGGGCTTGATGGCAGGTAACGATGGATAAAACATTAAAAGCTGAGGTTGCCTTGGTCACTGGTGCCAGCAGGGGCATCGGTGCGGCAATTGCTGATGAATTAGCACTGCGCGGCGCGCTGGTGGTTGGTACAGCAACCAGTGAGGCAGGAGCGATGCGCATTACCGAGCGTTTGCGCGGGCACGGTGGTAGAGGCTGTGTCTTGGATGTGACCGACGCTCCAGCAGTGGAAGAGCTGGCTCTTCGTGTAGCCAGGGAACTCGGACCAGTATCGATTTTGGTCAACAATGCTGGTATCACCCGTGATCAGCTCTTGATGCGTATGAAGGACGAGGACTGGCAACTGGTACAGGATACTAATCTTGGTTCGGTTTACCGCACTTCCAGAGCGGTGCTTCGTGGCATGTTGAAGGCGAAAAAAGGGCGCATCGTTTCCATCGCTTCGATCGTTGGCTTGACCGGTAATCCGGGACAGACCAATTATGCTGCAGCCAAGGCCGGTATCATTGCCTTTTCTAAATCGCTGGCACGCGAGGTTGGCTCACGAGGCATCACAGTCAATGTCGTCGCGCCCGGTTTCATTGACACTGATATGACCCGGAGCTTGCCGCAGGAAGCGCGACAGGCATTGCTACGGCAG
This sequence comes from Rhodanobacteraceae bacterium, assembly GCA_012270595.1. GTDB lineage: Bacteria > Pseudomonadota > Gammaproteobacteria > Xanthomonadales > Rhodanobacteraceae > Rhodanobacter_A. The sequence continues at coordinate 2,116 of JAAXIA010000033.1, forward strand.
ATTGCCTTGGGTCACTTGGGGGAGGTATCGGACATTGCCCAGGCCGTGGGTTTTCTGGTTTCTCCGGCGGCAGCCTATATTACTGGCGAGACATTGCACGTGAACGGCGGCATGCACATGTTCTGATCACCTTAAGTCCTCGGTCTGCCCATGTACTACGTATATGGGTTTGGGAGCGTGTTGATCGCTATCGGCTTTATTTTGGGTGATAATTCCCTCTCTGCGCGTTGATATGTACAATAGGGAACTGGTTCCTTGTTGATCTTGAGTTAATACCTTTAAGGGTCGCTGCCGTTCGTGGCGGGNNGGGTGTGGTGTCGACATTCGTGGTGCTTGCACGTCATGGGTGTCTGATGAAAAAAGAAGAATCGTATTTTTTCTTTCGTCAACTCTGACAGGTTTGTGAACAAACGTGCTTCAGGGTTTTCTTACAATCAGGCAATTGCGCCGTAGGAGGTTTGGCAACAATGAGCACCATCGAAGAACGTGTCAAAAAAATCGTCGTCGAGCAATTAGGTGTAAAAGAGGATGAGGTGACGGCGAGCGCGTCGTTCGTGGATGATCTGGGTGCCGATTCACTTGATACGGTTGAGTTAGTCATGGCTCTTGAAGAGGAATTCGAGACCGAGATCCCCGACGAAGAAGCAGAAAAAATAACTACTGTGCAACAGGCAGTTGATTATATTAAGGCCCATACCGAGGGCTGATGCGGGTGTTGTGCAGACGGTGGTGCCTCCCTGTCCGTTGTCCGCAGCCGTGATATCGGAATCTGCGCCGGTCCGGCGCAGATTCCGTTTTCGAATTACGGTTTTTGAAGTACGGAAGTACGTAAGGAACATTCATCTGTGAACAAACGACGCGTGGTAGTGACCGGTATGGGCATCGTTTCGCCGGTAGGCAACGATGTAGCTGGCGCCTGGAAGAATGTCCTCGAAGGGCGTAGCGGCATCGGCACGGTGACGCATTTTGATGTCAGCGCACAGAGCACGCGTATTGCGGGTGAAGTACATGACTTTGATCCTGTTAAGAGTTATTTTTCTGGTATTGATGCGCGCGAAGATGAGAAGCGCGTGATGATGAAAGATTTCAAGCGGATGGATGCCTTCATCCGCTACGGTGTCGTCGCGGGTACGCATGCGTTTCGGCAGTCTGCTTTGACCGTCACCGAACACAATGCCGGTCGTATCGGTATTGCCGCAGGGGCTGGCATAGGGGGCTTGCAGACGATTGAATCGACGACCATGGAACTGGTTGAAAAGGGACCACGCAAGGTCTCGCCCTTTTACGTTCCTGGTTCAATCATCAACATGGTGGCAGGTCACCTGTCGATTTACCATGGGTTACAGGGCCCCAATATCGCACTGGTTTCGGCCTGTACCACGGCTGCGCACAACATTGGTATGGCAATGCGCCTGATTCAGTACGGTGACGCCGATGCCATGCTGGCCGGCGGTAGTGAATTTGCCACTACCCCGACTGCCATGGCGGGTTTTTGTTCGGCCAAAGCCATGTCTACCCGCAACGATGATCCAGCCCGGGCCAGTCGCCCCTGGGATGAAGAGCGCGACGGCTTTTTGCTCTCCAATGGGGCAGGCATGTTAATGCTGGAGGAATATGAATCAGCGCGTGCCCGTGGTGCCAACATACTGGCCGAGATTGTCGGTTTCGGCATGAGTGGCGATGCCTATCACATTACCGCACCCGGGGGAGGTGGTGCCGAACGAGCCATGTTTCACGCGCTGCATGATGCGCAGATAGCGCCTTCCGAAGTGGATTATGTCAACGCACATGGCACCTCCACACCGGCGGGTGACCTCAATGAGGCCAGGGCGATTCGTCATGTATTTGGTGAGTACGCAACGCACCGGGAGAACTTCGCGATCAGCTCCACCAAATCGGTCACCGGGCATCTGCTTGGCGCCGCTGGTGGCGTGGAAGCGATTTTCTCGATTATGGCCCTGCGTGATGGGGTGATGCCCCCTACCATCAATCTTAACCATGTCGACCCCGAAGTAGCCGAACTGCACATGAATCTGGTGCCGAACGAGGCACAGCAAGCACGTCTGAATGTTGTTATGTCAAACTCCTTTGGTTTCGGCGGCACCAATGGCACGCTGATTTTCCGACGGGTTTAACTGCGTCACCCGGTTGGTTACGAAGCGTCTTGGTATCGTGGGCAGGCTTTAACAGCGATGGTCTGCAAAACGCTCACTTTGCCTGGTGGCTGCGATCTTCTTGCGCTGGCTGCTGCCAGTCCGCAGCGCTACCCCGCTTTGTTGTTAAGTGCCTTCAATGGCGCGCCACAGTCACGCTTTGACCTGCTGTTCGTCCGGGGCGTACAGGCGTTGACCTTGGGTACCGACGGTGTTGTTCGTGATGAAACGAACGCGGTCGTACCGGGGCTTTTCCTTGACGCGCTAGATACAGCCTGGTGTAGGCATCGTCGTGAGCGGGTTCTGGATGGGTTACCCTTTCATGGTGGCTGGTTCGTATATCTGGGCTATGAGTTGATTCGGCAGATTGAGCCACGTTTGCACCTTCCTGCCGCACGAAGTGTGATGCCAGTGGCGCTTGCCTTGCGTGCACCAGCGGCGATCATTGTCGATCGTGTCAGGCATTGCACCGTGCTGCTTGCCGAAGAAGGGGAAGAACATTGGCTGGACACCATGGCCGCAGACATGCAGGCTCCCAGGCTAGACGATACCTGTCCGTTGCCACTGACCGTGGATGAAGAGGACCCACAACACTTTCTGACCGGAGTGCAGTGTATTTACGAGCATCTGTGTGCCGGCGATGTGTTTCAGGTTAACCTCTCGCGGCGCTGGCAGGCGTCTTTTCGTGTGCCTCTGGTACCAGCGCAGCTGATGCGCGCATTATGTTGCAGCAACCCGGCACCATTTGCAGGGCTGCTGCAACAACCAGGGTGGGCCATTGTTAGCTCGTCGCCTGAACGCCTGATTGAGTCGCGCGACAAGCGATTGTTGACATGTCCGATTGCCGGCAGCTGGCCCCGATTTAAGGGGGATGATGAACGGGCACGTATCCTGGCGTTGGCAACCCATCCCAAAGAGCGGGCAGAGCATGTCATGCTGGTTGATCTGGAGCGCAACGACCTGGGGCGCGTATGCGTGCCGGGTAGCATACGGGTGACAGAGCTGATGGCGGTAGAAAGCTACGCCCATGTTCACCATATGGTGTCTACCATCGGTGGTTTGGCGCTTGCAAACAGTATGCCGGGAGAGATTCTGGCAGCTATCTTTCCAGGCGGAAGTATTACTGGCTGCCCCAAGCTACGCTGCATGGAGATCATTGCTGCAATAGAGTGTGAGGGGCGTGGTGCCTATACCGGAGCATTAGGCTATCTGGATCATAATGGCGACATGGATTTCAATATTCTTATCCGCACGCTGATTTGCGAAGGACAGCAGGTATCGCTGCGTGCTGGTGCCGGTATTGTTGTCGATTCAGTGGCAGAAAACGAACTGGATGAAACCCGGGTCAAGGCTCGTGGTCTGTTGCATGCACTAGGTGTGACTCGATCATGAGGCTGGTTGATGGCATCCCAACTGATAGTATTTTGGCAGATGATCGTGGCCTTAACTATGGGGATGGTCTGTTCGAAACCATCCGCTTTATACATGGTTACGCACCGCTGTGGAAGCGGCATATGCAGCGCCTGGTAGAGGGCTGTGCGCGCCTATATCTGCCAGTGCCTGATCTGGACATCCTGTTAGACGAAGCAACACGTGTATGCGCCGGATGCAGCGATGCAGTGGTCCGCGTCACCCTGACCCGTGGGGTGGGGGAGCGTGGTTATAGGCCGCCGCTGCACCCTGATTGCATACGCATTGTGACGGCGTTCCAGACGCCCTTGGTACCCACTTCGGTGTATGTGGCGGGTGTTTCCATGCACCGTTGTCAAATGCGCCTGGCCGAACAACCGCTGCTGGCTGGGATCAAACACTTGTGCCGCCTGGAACAGGTACTGGCACGCACTGAGTGGAGCGATCCGGCAGTGGCCGAAGGTTTGCTGTGTGATCACAGCGGGCGCGTGATCTCAGCGACCTGTGCTAATTTGTTCGCGGTGATCGGCGGTACACTGGCTACCCCCACACTGGTTCGTTGTGGCATAGCAGGTGTTGCTCGCGCTGAAGTTCTGGGGGCGTTGCCACAGTGTCAGGTGCGCGATATCACACTGGAATCCTGTCTGGAGGCCTCCGAACTCTTTCTCACTTCTAGTGTGCGAGGCATTTTACCGGTGCGCAGCGTGGCTGATAAAGTGTACGCTCCCGGGTCATACGCGCGCTCCATGCAGGCGCATTGGCAAGATCTGGGTTTTCCGATGGAACATATAAAGGTATGAATGGAAAAAGCGTGGAGTATCACAACACCCGGCCGGGCAGGCTAAAAGTAATGGCAGGGCTGGGCATGGTGGCTCTGGTTACTGCGCTCACCGGCACGTGGTACAGCCTGAAGCATTTTGCAAGTACCCCCATGTTGGTCACACACACCCAGGCCATGGAGATTGCGCCTGGTACCAGCTTCAAAGAAATCATAAGCGTGTTACATCGCCGTGGTCTCACCACCGCCTGGCCACTCATGTGGCGTNNCCATGAGCATGGGCGTTACTGGAAAACTGCATGCCGGTGAATATGCTTTACTGGCTGGCATGACGCCAGGGCAGCTGCTGGAAGACATGTATCGTAACAAAGTGGTGCAGCATGACTTTACCATCGTTGCTGGTTGGACCTTCCACCAGATGCTGACGGAACTGCAACATGCAGCGAAACTGAAACACAACAGTGTGGGCCTGGACGATGCAACCATTATGCGACGTATTGGGGCGGTTGGTGTGATGCCAGAAGGGCGCTTTCTTGCTGAAACCTACGCTTATGTCAAGAGTGACAGTGATCTTGATGTACTCAGGCGAGCCTATCAGGCGATGACGACGACACTGATCCATTGCTGGGCACAGCGCGCCCAGCACCTGCCATTGTCTACGCCGTATCAAGCCTTGATATTGGCTTCCATGGTGGAAAAAGAAAACACGCGCGTTGATGAGGGGGCAAAAATTGCCGGGGTATTTATACGACGCTTGCGTAAACATATGCGCTTGCAGAGTGATCCGACGGTGATTTACGGTATGGGCAGTGCCTACCATCACCGCCTGCATAAAGCGGATTTGAAGAGGGATACACCCTATAACACCTATACCCGTTATGGGTTACCTCCTACCCCGATTGCTTTGCCGGGTAGCGCGTCGATCAATGCGGTATTGCATCCTGCCACTGGCGATGCGCTCTATTTTGTGGCCCGAGGTGATGGGACGCATGCTTTTTCGAGCACCTATGCACAGCATCGGCGTTATGTTGCGTGCTATGAATTGAAACGGTGCCCTTGATGGGAAAACGCGGTAAATTCATCACCTTGGAAGGCGGTGAGGGGGTTGGGAAGAGCACATTGCTGGCCGACTTGCGTGCAAAGCTTCGTGCCCGTGGCATCGCGGTGCAGCTGGCGCGCGAACCGGGCGGCACCGCGCTGGGTGAAGCGGTGCGCGCCCTGTTACTTGACCCGGCAAGCCGCAGCATGAGTGCGGAGAGTGAGCTATTGCTCATGTTTGCATCAAGAGCGCAACTGGTGCGAGAACTGGTTTTGCCGACCCTAAAGACAGGGGGCTGGGTATTGAGTGATCGCTATGTTGACGCCAGTTACGCCTATCAAGGCGGGGGGCGCCTTGTGCCTGATGCACGTATTTGCGCTTTGGAAGAGTGGGTGTGTGCCGGCTTGAAACCAGATCTTACCCTGTTGCTAGATCTACCCGTATCAACCGGTAGGGCGCGGATAGTACGGCGTGGCAACATGGATCGTATCGAAACCGAAACCGATGCTTTTTTTGAGCGCGTACGTGAACGTTATCGTCGGCGTGCGGAGGCTGAATCTGGTCGCTTTTGTGTCATCGATGCCAGCCTTGCACCAGCGCAGGTATTGCAAGCGTCGATGGTGGCGGTTAATCGCCTGATTAAGGCAAGCGCATGAATGCGCCGACCTGGCACGCCCGGGCATGGTGTTGTCTACAGGCACGTCGCCAGCATGAGACCTTGCCGCATGCCATATTGCTGGCTGGCCCCTCTGGTTTAGGAAAGCGTCATTTTTTGCAGCGTTTTGTCCATGGCCTGTTATGCGAGAAGCCGAACGCAGGGGATGGGTGTGGTCACTGTCGCCATTGCCTGTTGCTTAAGGCCGGTAGCCACCCGGACTACATTACCCTTAACTGTAGCCTACGCAAGGACGGTACGCAGCGCAGTGAGATCGTCGTCGAAGAGATCCGTGCATTATCCGCACGACTGACAACATCTAGTCAGTTCGGCGGCTGGCAGATTGCCAGTATTGATCCGGCCGATACCATGAACGTCGCAGCGGCAAACGCCTTGCTCAAAACCCTGGAAGAACCCGCGCGCCAGACCATGTTGGTCCTGATTGCCGATGTACCATGGCGTTTGCCAGCCACTATCCGTAGCCGCTGTCAACGCATCGACTTTAAGCTGCCACCGCGCGAACAGGCGTTGGCATGGCTGGAAGCTGAAGGCGTGACAGATGCCGCGCAAGCACTTCATGCCGCTGGCAATAACCCGGGGCGAGCGCGGGATTGGGTGCGTAGTGGTGCGCTGGCATGGCGCAATGAGGTGCGTCGTGATCTGAAAGCACTTGCTGCTGGTGGCGCAGCCCCTCTGGAAGTAACTCAGCGTTGGCTTGATATCGAACCTGAACAACGCTTGTGGTTTGCCGCACAAGCGGTTGCCGACGAGGTCAGCGCGCGTGTTTGTGGAAACGCGCTGCCTCTGTCCAGCACCATGGATAGCGAGGCGCTATGGCATTGGTATGACCATGCCAACCGTGCACGTGAAGCCTTGCGCGGACCGTTGCGTAGTGATTTGCTGTTATTTGAACTGCTGAGCGCCTGGTGTTAGTTGTAGTTTGTTGCCGACAGCCGTAGAGTAGAAAATCCCTAAAGGGTTTCTTCTACGCTTCTGAAAAGGTTGTAGTTCCCTCTCTCACCCCGAAAGACTATAATTCATTGTATTGCGCAGGCACGCCAACCACTGTTGTAGTTCCCTCTCTCACCCCGAAAGACTATAATACCCTCCCAGCAACCCCTTGAACTTGTTGAATATTCAAGGGGTTGCTGGGGGCTTTAAAGGCGCTAAAACAGTAACATTTGTTCGGCATGGACGGTTTTTTCCTGAAAACTGCGGGTGCCTACCAGAATTCTCATGTGTGTGTATTGCTTTTCGGTGACTTGCAGACAGCGCACCGAACCTTCTGGTGGCAGGTGCAACTCTAGCCGGCGGACGTGTTTCTGACTGTTGTCAAAGCCGTTGACAATGCGGCTATACACCGACCATTGCAGCATATCGTAACCATCTTTGAGCAAAAAGCTGCGAAACAGCCGATAATGGCGTTTGTTCTCCTGCGAAGTCACCGGTAGATCGAAAAACACCATAATACGCATAAAGCGGCGGGTCTCCCAACTCATGGCAAGTCGTCCTGTGGGTATGGCCAGTAACCGGACAAAACCGGAAGCAGCAGGGTGTCTTGACGACCGGTCATCACGGAAACCAGACTGCTTACCAGTGCCTCGCTTAGGGCCAGTACGCTGCAACTGCCCTTGGTGGTGGACAGATCCGTATGCAAAAAACGGATGCAGCATTGTTTGTCGGCGCGACCCAGTGTATGGGCTGGCTCCCCAGGGTAGTGGTGCAGGATCCAGGCATCCATGCAGGGCCGAAACGGTTCAATCAGGTCATCAGCCAGATTAAAGGGGTTGTATGCATTGTGATGGAACAGGCCGAGCACCGGCAGCAAGCCATGGCAGACCAGGCTACGGGCCAGCGCTGCGCGGATAAGGGCATAGCCGTAATTCATGGCGACATTATAAAATCGCGGCTGTTGCCGGGTAAAACCGGTTGAGTAAAGCTGGCGAAAATAAAGCTGCGCGGCTTGAGCTTCATCATTATCCGGGTCGCCTGAAGCCAGTTTTTTGGCCATGCGGCTTAGTTGAAGTGCGGCTCCTGTCTTTTGATGTTGTTCTAGCAAGGTGGCCTGATTGCTTATTTTCTGCCTTATGAGTTGTTGATGCAGGCGTTTTTTTTTAGGTTTAGTTAAGGCCATTTGCAGACGCAGCACTTTAAGCAGGCGGTGGTGAGGCAAAAACGGCAGGCTGATGCCATTGGGGTGATGCTGCGCATCCACCGTGAGCACTACGATTTTCTCCGTGGCACAGGCCGATAAGAGCTGTGCGCTTAAGCTCACCCGGGGGTGGTCAATGAGCAGCACCGAGATATCCTCCAGCGGTATTCGTGCGGATTGTCCCTCTTGCTGTACGCGCAAGGCATGGTGATGCAGGCTTAAATAAGCCGGTTTTGAAATCACCACACTGCGCCAGCTCATGGCCGGATTTACCTTTTGCCGGCCAAAGGCAAGGGTTGACGTTGCTCTATGGATGCTTTATAGAGCCTTCCCAGCATATCGACATGGTATTTTTCCAGCGCCTGCACGGTTCTAATACCAATGCTTCGTATAACGCCTTCTTTCCCGATGTTTTGGTTGCGATCATGTGTCCATAGGTTTATAGTCCCGGTTGATCGATCAAATCCATCATAATAGCCCTCGCGAATGCGCTTTTCACCATTTTTTTTATCCACCACTTTTAGCCAGTCGTTTTTATGCAGACTAAATAAAAATTCATAGCTTGCATCCATGACCGGCCATTCGCGCTCTGGTTTGCTTGTTGCGGCCCGGTTGGGGAGTTCTTTGCTGGCTGCATCAGCGACATATATGGGCACTCCATAGAAGCGTCCATCCTTGCTAAAAATATCCACGCGCAGCATGGCACCATTGTCGGCAATGCCGCCACGCACGCGTAGACCGCTTTTTTGAACAGCTTTAAGTTTGACACTACGTATGAGCGGGCCCCTGTTTGCCATTTTCGCGGGTTTATAGAGAGGGTTATCCTTGCCAAAGGCCTTTTCTCCCTTGTCGTTATACTCCTCTAAACGCTTTTTGATGGCGTCGATCAGGGCTTTATTCCGCGGGTCTTTCGCGCCAACGATGTTTTCCAGATCTTTCAGCTTGAGTTGACTCAAGGGTTTTTTGATTGAGGATTGCTCCTCGTCGATCAGCTTGCCACCCCGTCCCATGGAGCGGATGGTTTCCTCATGGGCCTGACCTGTACCAAGGCGGGTAGGCATGCGCGAGACACGCACCGGCTGGATGTTGGCAAGCTCTGTTTCATCCATCATGCCCTTGATCTGCTCGCGTGGGTTGGATGATAGGCGTGCCCGTAGCTCGGCACGAAAATGCGGCCAAGGGGTGGGGAATTCTTTTTCGATGTTTCGTAGCTGCGCAATATCCAGAACCTCACCCGTTTCCGGGTCGATATAATCAGCGCGCACTTCTTCCAGTTCGTCGCGTTTGGCGTAGTTGGCCATGCGCTTGACCAGGCTTCTGGAACAGGCTGCGACCACGGCGGCATCCATGGCATGGTGCAGGTCGCTTTCCTCACGTTTTTTGATCAAACCCCAGCGATGGCGTAGCAGAGCAGTGAGCTGACCGGTCACCACCACGCAGTGCGGAGAATTACCTGCTCTTTCATGCCATTTAAGTTGCTTCTCCAGCATGGTTTTGAATTCTTTGCAGATGTAGCGGGTATCATTGAGATTGCGTTCCTTGAACTTCTCACTTTCCTCCGCACTGAGATGTTGGCGTAATAGGCACTTTTTTTTGCCGTAAGGTAGGGGAGTGCTGTTGACCCAGGCTTCAAATTTCTTCCAGCCCGGACTGGTTGCATCGTTGCCCAGGTACTCAAAAGGTGTGCGGTTACCTTTGTTGCGGTTTTCAGCGGTAAGTACCAGGGCTTTGTTGTTTTTGCTGTCATTGAAACTACGTGAGAAGGGCAGGATATGATCCACTTCCACATAGCCCGGTTCGCACAGGCGATTCAGGGAGATGCTTTGCAGAGAATAGGCGCATTTCCCGTGTTGTTCCTTATACAGGCGGTATTTTTCCAGCTCTCGATTGTTCGGCGGGTGGTCGAAATCTTCCTCAAACTGCTCGCAGTGTTGTTTTTTGTTTGTCCGATATTCATTCTGCTGTTTTTCAATAGTCTTTCTTTCATTGAAGGGCCTGGATAAATCCCGCGCTAGTTCAATATGAATAGCCGAAGGTGGTCCGTATGCTTTAATGAGCGCATTGACCATTTTGCGCGCCTGGTTGATGGCACGGTAAACCACCGGGTTACGAAAGGTGTCCGCAGCAGGTTTTGGCAGATAGCGCTGCCGTTTTGGGTGGTTGATCAGGCTATGATGGTAGCCGGCGCTTTGGGCGGCTTTATCGTAGCGTTGGCCTTTCTCTAAAAAAGGCAGGATCTTTTCAATGGCTTTTTTTGACATACGACCAAAACCATCAAAAGCGAGTGGGAGTACGGCTTCAATGACCGATGTCTCGAACCCATGTTCTTTTCTTAGATAATCTCTGATGTCTTCATCGGTTTTATAGCAGGTGAGCGCAAAGCTAAGGAATCCCTGATCAATGGAT
>JAAXIA010000093.1 GCA_012270595.1 Rhodanobacteraceae bacterium
CCTGATGCCGATGGCTGCTCAGTGAAAGCCCTCGATGACAGCCCGGCAGTTTGAGTACCTGAGCGACACGAATCAAATGGTCATGTATGCCGTTCAGTCGTTCGATCCCAGACACGCTGGCACAGGAATGACGATAGGCGATGCCGCCAAGAGTGTCACCAGGGCGCACTGTGTAATGCCGGATTCTGGCATACCGTACATGCCGTACAGGGAGCACCGGTGCCACAGCGTTGTGCAGATCGCTGGCCAGAATCGGCCACGGTCCATCAACACAACGCAAGGCATAGGTTTTTTCCAGCAGCTTCGGTACCCGCAACACTGTACCGATCGGTTGTCTTTTTTGCACCTTGAGCCGCGGATTTAGGTTACGCAAGGTAAGAAACCATCCATCACGCATACCAGCCGCCTCACCCAGGCACATGGTAAGCTCAGAGATCGACGCTGGGCGCTTGAGTTTGATATATCCCGGTGCGCCATTGATTTTTGGAAAACGCAGGTTATAACTGTCCGGATGCAGGAATAACCAGGCCGCAGCCAGTACAGCGGGCACGTAAGCACGGGTTTCCTGCGACAGATAGTCGTAGATACGTGGCGCATAGAAACTCCCTGCAGTCGCATGGCCCACCAGGCGCCGCATACGGCCTTCACCAGCATTGTAAGCAGCCAGCGTAAGCTCCAGGTTATCGTTGAATATCTTGAGCTGCTCGTTTAAGTAACGCGCACTAGCACGCGCCGATGCGGAGGGATCAAAACGGGTATCAAAACCGTTAACGCTGCCCAGCCCAAAGCGTAAACCCGTGGCATACATGAATTGGAATGGCCCTGCCGCACCCGAGCGCGACACCACATGCACCTTGCCATAGGATTCCTTGGCCAAAATACCGAACAACAAAGCTTCCGGCAGGTCGTTTTTCTTGTAGTAGGGCCACATTTCATAGCGCATGTACATGTAGTTGATGTAAGCGCTCATCAGTCTTGGGCGCCATTGGGTCAACCACATTTCCAGTGCGGCTTTCACTGCACCGTTCATGGCGATCAGGTCGGACAGTTTCTGATCATGCAACAACGTGACGCTGCGCTGCGCCTCAGACAGATTCGCTACACCGCCGCCATCTGCCAACGAGCTATCTGTTGATTCGTCACCGCCCTGTTCGGATATTTCGTTATCTCCATCATCAGGTGACTCGGATCCGATAAAGCTGCCATCCTTCAAGCGTAACAGGTGATCAAACACCGAGAAGAACCGCTGTGGATCGCATCCTTGGGTTTCGTCACAGTGCACAGCAACGTCACGCAGTTGATCGAGCGAGCGCTTAAGGGTTTTTTCCGAAGTACCCGTATCGCCTCGACGCGCCTGCTGCAACGCAGTCAAGTAGCCTTCACTGGCCTGGTCCAACTGGTCATACAGCGATACCGGTGCCTGTGATTTTCTGGTACCGGTAACACAGGCAGCCAGTAACCCCAATACCAGCACAGGAACTGTCAGACGCAAACAGCGCACCGCGTTGAAATAGCTCATAAGCCCCACCCATATTACATTGACCCGCTACCATAACGGACAATGCAGCCGGAACTCAAATAAGCCACACCGTAACCTGTGAGAAGTCGCTACCCGCCGACTTTCGGCGAGATCTTCGATAGCTCCAAGCCTCGAAGCAGACCGTGAGGAAGAAGCCAAGCTACGCATGCTTGCGTAGCGAGACCGCTGGGTTAGCTTTTATTCAAAATGCCTGGATGAATAGGTAACGCGTGCCCAGCTTAGCAAAAAATAGCGCGCCAGCCCAGGCGCCATGCCCGCCATGGTTCAGGTGCATCAAGGAAGCAAAAGGTTTTATGATGACCCCCCCTGGATCAATAGATAGATAGATAATAAACAGTGACTGAAAGCTTTGATCTACTCGTGGTCGGTGGCGGGATCAACGGCACCAGCATCGCACGCGATGCCGCCGGACGTGGCTTGTCGGTATGCCTGTGCGAGCGTGACGACCTGGCTGCCCACACCTCCAGCGCCAGTACCAAACTGATTCATGGGGGCCTACGCTATCTGGAACAATTTGAGTTTGCCATGGTGGGAAAAGCACTGGCTGAACGCGAAGTGATGCTGAAAATGGCACCACACATTGTTCGGCCACTAAGCTTCATCCTGCCGCAGCAGTCACATCTAAGACCCACCTGGATGATCCGTGTCGGGTTGTTTCTCTACGACCACCTGGGGCGTGGCCAACGCACACTACCAAGATCGCAACATGTGAACCTGAGGTGCCACCCGACCGGTTTACCACTACGCGAAGAATTCCGTACCGGTTTCACCTACTCAGACGCCTGGGCCGACGATGCGCGCATGGTGATACTAAACGCAATGGACGCCCGCCACCGTGGCGCGCGTATTTTGCCCAGAACCGCCTGTACCAGCCTGCGCCGCTGCGCTGACGCCTGGGAGGCGTGTCTGACCTCGTCCACCAGCGTATCGATGACAATACACGCCAAAGCACTGGTCAATGCCACAGGACCATGGGCCGTACAGTTCCTCGATACAATTGCACACCTCAAACACAACCGTGGCTTGCGCCTGATTAAAGGTAGCCACATCGTGGTAGCGCGGCTGTTCGAGCATGATCACGCCTATATTTTCCAGCAACCTGACCGGCGCATCGTGTTCGCCATTCCCTACGAGCACGACTTTACTCTTATCGGCACCACTGATCTTGAGTACCATCAAGATCCAGCCAACCCGCACATTAGCAATGAAGAAACGCGCTACCTATGCGAGGCTGTCAACCGTTATTTCCAGCATACGATTACTCCCGATGACGTAGTATGGAGCTACAGCGGCGTGCGACCGCTGCTCAATGATGAGGAAAACAACGCCGCCAAGGTCACACGCGACTACCTACTCGAACTCGACACCCAGCAAGCTCCGCTACTCAATGTTTTCGGTGGCAAACTGACCACCGCACGCAAGCTGGCCGAGGATGCACTAGATCAGCTGGCCAGTCTGCTTCCGGTGACATCGGCGGCGTGGTCGCGGCAAGGTCATCCTTTGCCCGGTGGCGATTGTCACGACCTCGCCGCCTACCAGCGCAAATTACAGGAAAAACATCCCTACCTGCCCAACGCCATGGCCTGGCGCCTGATCCACAGCTACGGCACACGCGTCATGCAAGTACTAGGCCAGGCGCACGCACTTAAGGATCTGGGCAAGCATTTTGGGGCCGATCTCTACCAGGCTGAAGTCGATTATCTACGCGAACAGGAATGGGCGGTCAAGGCAGAAGACATCCTCTGGCGCCGCAGCAAACTCGGTCTGCGGGTAACAGCTAGCGACGAAGCGCGACTGACCAGCTACCTCGTCAATGCCGCACGCAGTTCCGAAACAGCCTGATCAAACCCAAGCCTACCTTAAAATCTGCATAGATAAAATGTGATCCAATCGGCAATTACAAAACCACCCTGCTGGTCTACTTAAGGACGCAGATTTAAGCGATTCTCAGTGACGGGCTGTTGTGGGCTTTAAGAGGATGCGTTGATTTACTTTTCAGGCTCCAAAAGCCACAAGAACGTCTCAGACATCCAGTCGTTTCAAGTTCAGTGCCAAGCACCCTGTTGACGTGATGAAAAAAACTACATTTTTCCTGCCCTGCGCTTAAGAGATTCGTTGGTGTGTTTTTCTGGAGTTTCCATGCAAGAAGTTCTTTCACCATTTCAAGTGAGGATTCCGTATGGTTATGTCGAGTATACCTGCCGAAAAAGCCACCAAAGTGTTTGCTTTATCCGCGCTCATGACGACAGGTTTAGCCATGACATCGGCGGTGAACGCGAGCATCAACTGTTCTGCACCATGGACACGCAGCAAAACCTATCAGGAGGGAAATACGGCGAGCAGAAATGGGGTGGAATACAGAGCCAGATGGCTAAACCGTGATGAGAACGTATCAACACATCACGCCTGGGCACAGGCCTGGATCGCAGAGGGTGCCTGCGAAAACCCGACGACGAGTTCAAGAGCAGGCGCGAAAGCCCCCCCACCAATCACACCACGCACCTTCGTATTTAGCCCCTACAAAGACGCAACAATCAATCTTTTTAACCGCGATACCTTTGTGATGGGTACCAAGGTAGCCAAAAAAAAACAACCCCTGGTCGGCAAGAAAGGGGTACTCAAAAGTAAGCTGACAGCGCTGCATACAATCACGCTCGCTTTTGCGACCGGTACCTGCGAACATGAAAAATGGGGTCGCATTGCAGGAGAGAAGTTTGCGCGGGCAAACATCGGCAAGCTCGAAGCCAACCACATTGATTACATCATCGCCACCGGTGGTGCTGTGGGAAGCTTTCGTTGTACCTCTGCTGCGGGTTTGAAAGGCTTTATTAAACGTTACTCCTCAGCAAATCTGATTGGCCTCGATTTCGATATCGAAAGGGGGCAGTCCGATAGGGATATACAAAATCTGGTGCAGGCAGCCGCAGGGGTACAAAGCGATTACCCGAGTCTGCGGTTTTCCTTCACGCTCACCACAGACGCCGCCACAGACGGCAGTCACTCTGGGTTAAATGGCACCGGTGATGTCACCGCGAGGGCCATTTTTGACTCGGCATTGAAAAATTACACAATAAACCTGATGACGATGGACTATACACCCGCGATCAGCCATTGCGCCCTGGGAAACAATGGCCTCTGTGACATGGGAGCATCAGCTATTCAGGCGGTGGAAAATCTGCGCTACACCTACGGTATTCCCTTCGCAAACATCGCAATCACCCCGATGATTGGGCAAAACGATGAGGCCCGTGACACCCTCACCCTGCGCAATGTGGACACCATCGTGGCCTATGCGCGTGCCAATAACCTGGCCGGACTTCATTTCTGGTCTTTCGACCGGGATACCCCATGCACGAAGGAAACTCCCGAGGGAGTACTCAAGGCATCCCCAACGTGCCACGCTGTAGACGTAAAAGAGCCATTGGCCTACACCAACCGTGTGCTGAAAGATTTAAAACTCCAAAAGCTCTAGCGATCATCGCAGCACCGGGGCGCACGATGATGCGGATAAGGAAACATCACCGTTTCCTTATCCGTGCCGATGGCAAGTCCGTTCAACACAGCAAGGCTGCTACCGTGATCGCCCGGTGCGCACGTAGCGTGTACCTAGCAGATAATCCCAAAGCGGTGAGGTGACGCCAAAGTTAGTCCCTGGATGGTGATGATGAATGTGATGGAAAGCAGCCCAACGGCGTAATAAGGGTTGCTTAAAACACACGTGGTGAATAATGAAATGGCTAAGACCATAGGTAACATAGCCAAAGGTAATGACGCCAGTGAGCAACAACGCGCTACCACCAGGCAAGCAAAGCAGAAAAAGACCAAACAAGCCAAGCAAGATCAACGTGGGCAGAAAGAACGGGAGCGCATCATAACCCTGTGGATCGCAATGGTGCTTGCTATGCCCTTCCGCAAATGGCGAAATGCGCGTGTGAAATATCCAGCGATGAAACAGGTATTCAATGAAACTGAATAAAAAAAGGCCGACGGGCACAAACAACGCTATCGTCAATACACTGCTGTGCTGTACGCCCAGCGCCAACAGGGTGCAACCCAGTGTAATCTCCAGCATCATCGATAACCAATAGTTGGTACGGGTCGAACACATACGTACGATGGCGTGCACACCAACACGGAACAAGTTTGTTCTGGTGGAAATCGGCCATTGCATCATTTCACTTTTCCGTCTCATCAAAGTGGATAACAAGATAGCTGCCTGACCTGTACAAAATATCTCCTAAAAACCACAGGCATGAGGCGTCTACCTTAAGTAATCAGACAAAACGGAAAGTAACTCGCCTCGTCCTTTCAAGCGGGCCCAAAATTTTGGCACAGACCCGAATCTTCATGGAGAGGATTACACCACAGTTATTGGTGAAAGTTCCGTTTTTTAGCGCTGCTCACAATGAAAAAACGCAGCGCTACTGCTGCTTAAGTAACTAGGGAATCTCTGATCTATTCAGA
>JAAXIA010000142.1 GCA_012270595.1 Rhodanobacteraceae bacterium
CTCTGAATAGATCAGAGATTCCTTAATGTGAATCGGTATGTTGGGGTTACATTTTCCTTGAGGTGAAGTATGGTTGTACCCGCTTTATACGGGTAGGTGTGCGTAACAAATAGAGTCAGTGTAATCGAGGTGATAGAAAAAGGGTTACACTCTCGATGCAGGCATATCCCAGATAGCCTCGTGTGTTTCGCCTGTTTGGTAAAATTGACGGATTGACTTGACATGTTCCTGAAATTCTTTGTTTTCTGCTGTCAGCCTGTTTGCTGTATCCCAATCAACTTTAGTACGCTCCTTGGCAGGAATCATGATTTGGCTTTCAGCGGGGTTTTCAGTATCCAGTTGAATAAAGCCAATGCCATGGAGACTGGAAAGCATACGAAGTTCTTTCATGGTATCAGGCCCTTCAATTTTGCTGGCAACTAAATAGCCCAAGTTAGCCCATGAAGAGTTGCTTACTGCCTGGAAAAATACTTCGCGTATGTTTGATCGGGTGATTGATTTTTTAACCTCGAACGACCATAATTTTGTTTTCTTATCGGCGTATTGTTTAATGCAGTCTTTTATTTCACGGCTCCACTCTTTGCTGAGATCTTCCATGTCGACAAGATCAGGGTAAAGCCACTTATTACCGCTTGGGCCACGAACATTACGAGAACGCCTTTCATCAATGCGCTTGCTGTATAGCCCAAGCGCTGAAGAGAGAAATTCGGATAGGATCGGGTAAAGATCGTGCTCATTCATCATCAATCCGTTTTTTTTTTGAAGAAGCAAAAGCCTTATTACTTTCAGTGTGTTCCTTTTCTGTGCTGTCAGCTGATTCAGTGTAGTAATATTCCATGGGACTTCCCATAACTTTAATCTCTGGGTGACGCTTTTGCAATCTTGGACGTTGTGAGGCTATTTCAGAACGAAGTTGGCTTAACAGAGCTTTTTCATCGTTGATTGGAGTTCTGATGGCTTTGGAACGTTTTTGTTTCTGGCGACATTCCTCTGGATAAGCTTTAAAAATCTCATCAGCAATTTGTTGTGCAGTAAATTTTTTTCTCGGGTTTTTCTGTAAAAAATCAGCAACAGCATTCATTAGGTTTAGTGCCATGATTCAATTTTCCTGAAAATCATATTATGCCATGGTGTCACGGTGGTGCTTGATGATTACAAAACGGGCGGGTATCTTGAGATCCTTACTTTTTATCATGATCCAATAGTCTTCGCCTTGACTACGCTCATCGAAGTTAAGTGCCCTTGGAGGAGAGATTGGACAAGATCTTACAGGCACTGCCCCGAAGCGGGCTATGACAAGATTTAGGAAGGAATCGCTTTGAGGGTATGTCTCCAGTCTCCCTTTTCCCAGTTCAGTTTATATACGCCTTCCCTCGTGCCATCGTAACCTTGACCTTTGGCATCACACCAATGACCGAGAGTGATAACAGGACCTGCTACCGCACCGACCACAATACCATTTATGGTTTGTACAACATTGTAGCGGGCAATCTGATGCCTGATCTGCCAGAAATCGCCTCGACAGCCTGCACCGGATGGAGTTGCGTAAGAGCTGGATAAAGCCACCAGTGTCAAGGTAACAACCATCAATGTTTTTTTCATGATGTAAGCACCCCCATGCAAGGTAAAGTGAAAAAGCGGTGTGGCTAAAGCCTGAGCTAACCATGCCCATCCAAGACCTATAGCAGTTCTGGAAGAAAAAACCTGGCACTGAGTCTGGACACGGGGACATCTGCTTGTGGCGACTATATCACTAGTTGATGTTGGGGCTAACCGGGTGCGTTTACACATGTTTTTGACGCCGTCTAAAATACTGGCAGGGATGTCTGTGCTCGACAATCTGGCCCACTAACGCGAAGATAGGCGAATTTGAGTCCTCTGTCGGAAGCTTATCCATGCCGATTGTGTTAATCCTGATCCTCGTGCTTACCTGTGTGGTGTCGTTCATCGCCTTCAGTAATCGTAAAGTTATGGATGACCTGATTCTGTGGCCGCCGGCTATCACGCGCAAACGCGAGTACTACCGCCTGTTGACCTATGGCCTGATCCATGCCGATGGCATGCATCTATTGTTCAACATGCTTACGCTGTATTTCTTTGGTCGTGCCATGGCACCGTTCTACAACGTGCTGCTGGGTGGCAGTTTCGGGTTCGGAGTGTTTTATCTGGGTGGTTTGCTGGTGTCGATTCTGCCGACTTACCTCAAGAACCGACATCGTTCCGATTATTACAGCATGGGCGCGTCCGGTGCGGTCTGCGCGGTGCTGTTTGGTTACATTCTGCTGGCACCCTGGACGCCGATTCTTGTTGTGGTGATTCCCATGCCGGCGATCATCTACGCGGTGCTCTATATTGCCTATTCGGTCTATATGGATCGCCGCAGCCAGGATAACGTAAACCATAGCGCGCATCTGTGGGGGGCTGCCTATGGCGTGATCTTCACCCTGGTATTGAAGCCGCAGGTGCTGCCTTATTTTCTCGCTTTGCTGTTTCGTCGTCCTTTCTGATGGGTTTCCCTGGCCTGCTCCTTTTGTTCGGGCTTTGTCTATACTTTAAACCGATGAACTGCCAACTATCTGGCTGCTCTTTTTTTCCAGATGTTCCTGGGCGTATCTGCGGAGCCTGACGTGCCTCCCTCTATGCATACTTTATTCATTATTGCTGCCCCTTCAGGGGCAGGCAAGTCTAGCTTGGTGAACGCCCTGCTGAAACGCGAACCGACGCTCGCGCTGTCGGTATCACATACGACGCGACCGCCACGGCCTGGTGAGCGCTATGCACGGCATTACCATTTCGTGGAGCGTGCAGAGTTTGAAAAGGGGGTGAGCCAGGGCACTTTCCTGGAGTATGCCGAGGTCCACGGAAATCTTTATGGCACTTCGCGCGCGATGGTGCGGGCGAAGTTGGGGCAGGAGCGTGATGTGGTGCTGGAAATTGACTGGCAAGGTGCCAGGCAGATTCGAGCCAGGCAGTTTGATTGTGTCAGTGTGTTTATTTTGCCGCCATCCTGGGATGAGCTCAATCGTCGCTTGCGCCTGCGTTGTACCGATACGGCTGCGGTGATTGATCAGCGTTTGCGCAATGCGCGTGAGGAAATTGCCCACGCAAATGAGTTCGATTACATCATCGTCAACGACAAGTTTGAACTGGCCTTGACTGAGCTGCAAACCATTGTACGTGCGGCGCGCCTGCGCAGTATTTTGCAGATCCCCCGGCAGCAGGCCTTGATTTCGTAAGTGGTTCGCGTGTTGATAAGGATAAGTTAAGGCGGTCGATAGCCTTTTCACTCCTCT
The DNA here is from genome assembly GCA_012270595.1 of Rhodanobacteraceae bacterium. Classification (GTDB taxonomy): domain Bacteria; phylum Pseudomonadota; class Gammaproteobacteria; order Xanthomonadales; family Rhodanobacteraceae; genus Rhodanobacter_A. Next base: position 3,294 of record JAAXIA010000142.1, read on the forward strand.
TGCGTTACCTTGGTGACCCTGGGTATTTGAAGGCTTCCTATTATGTCAGTGGCCACCATGCCTGAGCATCAGGTGTTGCTACGCATCCGTGGTCTGACCACGGTGTTAAATGGCAAAAAGGTTTTTGATTCTCTGGACATGGATGTTGCACGAGGCAAGATCACTGCCATCATGGGGCCTAGCGGTACCGGCAAGACCACCTTGCTCAAGCACATCACCGGGCAGGTGCGCGGCGACGCAGGAGAGGTGTGTCTGGATGGACAAAATGTCCCTGCGCTTGATCGCAAAAAACTCTATACCCTGCGTGAACGCATCGGTTACATGTTCCAGAACTCAGCATTACTGACCGATTTTGATGTATTTGAAAACGTGGCCTTTCCTCTGCGTCGGCACACGAAGTTACCAGAAGTCCTGATTCGCAATATTGTGTTGAACAAGCTTCAGGCAGTGGGTTTGCGTGGTGCGGCACGTTTGTACCCCGGTGAGCTTTCTGGCGGTATGGTGCGGCGTGTGGCACTGGCACGGGCGATTGTGTTTGATCCCATGCTGATTTTGTATGACGAACCCTTTGTGGGATTGGATCCAATTGCCTTGAACCAGGTGCTGAAACTGATCCGCACGCTCAACCACACCCTGGGGTTGACCAGTGTGTTGGTGGCGCACGAACTGGAGGCCGTCAAGCAGGTGGCTGACCAGATATTCCTGGTTGCCAATGGCAAGGTGGTGGCCGCTGGCGATCCGCAGCATATTGCGGACGATGGTTCGCCGTGGACGAGGCAGTTTTTTATCGGCGAGATGGATGGTCCGGTGCCGTTCCACTATCCGGCTGGCGATTATGCGCAGGCATTGGGCTTTTCGGAGCAAAGCGCATGAGTACATCGACGGGACGTTACCAGATCATCAGTCAGTGGCTGATCCAGATCGGTGAGGCTGGGCTGTTTTTGCTGCGCATACTGGCCGTTATTCCACGCAGCTTGCGTTACCCCCGCGAAATGGTGCGGCAGGTGTGGTTTGTTGGTGCCATGAGTCTCATTATCCTTATGGTTTGTGGTTTGTTTGTGGGTATGGTATTGGCGTTACAGCTTTATCATGTCTTGTCTATCTTCGGCGGTGCAGCGGTGACAGGGACGGTGGTGGCGATCTCCATTTACCGTGAGCTTGGCCCAGTGGTAACGGCGCTGCTGTTTGCGGGTCGTGCCGGGACTGCAATCACCGCTGAGATAGGTTTAATGCGTACCACCGATCAGCTGGCGGCGATGGAACTGATGGCCGTGGATCCCTTGGCCTACGTGGTGGTGCCGCGTTTTATCGCGGGGCTTGTTGCCATGCCATTGTTGTGCGGTGTGTTTTGTGCACAGGGCATCCTGGGTGGGCATCTGGTTGCGGTGAGCTGGCTTGGTATCGATAACGGCAGCTTCTGGTCGAACATGACTGCTACCGTGGATGTATGGAAAGACATCATGGATGGTGTGGTCTGGAAGAGCCTGGCCTTTGGCCTGGTGGTGTCGCTGATTGCCGTGTTCCAGGGTTATACCGCTCCATCCACCAGTGAGGGGGTGGCTTATGCGACCACGCGAACTGTTGTCGCTTCGTCTATTGCTATCTTGTTGCTGGATTTCATGTTGACTATTTTTTTGATGTAGCTGTGGCGCTTCTTTTTGCGTTATGTTGGGTCTGTGATCAGCCTAAACTGCGCTGTGTTTCTTCGAGGAGGATGCCGTGAGCCAGCGAAAATCCTATGCGGTGGGTACAGGGTTGTTCATTGTGCTTGGTTTTGCCGCGCTGGCCTACCTGGCAACCCAAACCAGTTCCATTGCCAATCGCAGGCATGGTGACCACTATAACGTGGTCGCGCGCTTTACGAATGTCGGTCAGCTTAAAAAGCGTGCGCCAGTGAAGGTTGCCGGTGTGCGTATCGGCCAGGTACAGTCAATTAGTCTGGTACCACATCAAGCGGTGGCTGACGTGGTATTGTCAATCAACCGGCAGCACCATCAGATTCCGATCGATTCGGTAGCTACCATTTTTACCAGCGGCCTGCTTGGTGAGCAATACGTGGGTGTCAGCTATGGGCACGCGAAAAAATATCTGGTTAATGGCGGGAGATTGCAGCGGACACGTTCCAGCCAGCCACTGGAGGCGCTTATAGGTAGATTTTTCGGCGCTGGT
>JAAXIA010000049.1 GCA_012270595.1 Rhodanobacteraceae bacterium
ATTCCAACCCTAGAATGCAAATAGCCAAATAATTTGGAAATAGACATAACATAATGAACGACCGTCGGCCGGAAGGTGCGGAAATAGGAGGTGCTTTACAAGCTCTGGGTGATGACAGTTTCATATACCATGGTATCAAGATGCTTGATCTTTCCGATTCCAGTGATGGCAGCATGAAAGACCAACTGAACCTTAAACCCATAAATGCCATCCGTCCATTTAGAGGAGCGGTTGGCAAAGAGATGACCTATGTGTGGAATTGTGGCTGCTGTCGCCCAGCGTGATGTGACACCATTGCTTATCGCCGGACTGAAAGCACTGGAATACCGTGGCTACGATTCAGCGGGTCTGGCGGTACTGGAAGAACACACGCTCCATCGGATACGGGCCAAAGGCAAGGTGCGTGACCTGGCTTCCCGGTACAAGGCGGCGCCGTTTTCTGGCCATACCGGCATCGGACATACCCGTTGGGCAACGCACGGCCAACCCAACGAAATCAATGCGCATCCGCACATGGTCGGACGTGTTGCCGTTGTGCACAACGGTATTATCGAAAATTATGCCGAGCTGTGCGAAGCCCTGGAGGCACGCGGCCAGAGCTTCAGTTCCCAGACTGACACCGAGGTCATTGCAGCACTGATCAACGAACAGCTAGACACTGGCCTAAAGCTGATCGAAGCGGTACAAAGGGTGCTGCCTGAGCTGCAAGGTGCCTATGCGCTGGCCGTCATCAGCAGGGATGAGCCACATAGCATAGTGGGCGTGCGCCGCAGTGCACCGCTCCTGATCGGCATGGGTGTCGGCGAATATTTTCTAAGTTCCGATGCCCAGGCGCTTATTCAGTTCACCAACAGGATGATCCATCTACACGAGGATGACATTGTCCACATCACTCGCGAGAGCGTGCAAATAGTTGACCGCCACGGACAAGCGCTTTCACGCCCGCTGCGCGAAAGCGAGCTGCGCGCCGACGCTGTGGAACGTGGTCCCTACCGCCATTACATGTACAAAGAAATACTCGATCAGCCAGGTGCGGTGGCCAGCACTCTGGAAGCGCGCATTGACATCCACGGATTGCTCTCCCAGCTCTTCACTGCCAGCCATAACAAATTGCTGAGCCAGGTGCAGGGGGTTCATATTATCGCCTGCGGAACCAGCTATCACGCCGGACTGATAGCCCGATACTGGATTGAAGAACTCGCGAGACTACCGGTAGCCGTCGAAGTAGCCAGCGAATACCGTTACCGCCAGGCAGTGGTAGCGAAGGGTACGCTCTTCGTTGCCCTTTCACAGTCAGGGGAAACCGCCGATACACTTGCAGCACTGCGCGCAGCACGAGAGCGCGACTACCTGGGCACACTGGCTATCTGTAATGTGCCGGAGTCTTCTCTGGTGCGCGAGGCCGATCTGGTCTTGATGACCCGCGCTGGCCCCGAGATCGGCGTGGCCTCTACCAAGGCATTTACTACCCAATTGACCGTACTGGCCCTGCTCAGTCTAAGGTTTGCGCACAAGCGCGGACTGAGGCACGCGCCTTATCTCGCTTTATGCAAGCAGCTATGTAGCCTCCCGCGGATGATTGCGCAAGCATTGCAATGCGAGGCCGATATCAAAATCCTGGCCAGACATTTCATGCATCGTCATCACGCCTTGTTCCTTGGCCGTGGCACACAGTTTCCTGTGGCGTTGGAAGGCGCGCTCAAGCTCAAGGAAATTTCCTACATCCATGCCGAAGCCTACCCCGCCGGTGAACTCAAGCATGGACCACTGGCACTGGTGGACGAGGCTATGCCGGTGATCGCCGTAGTACCAGATACGCCGATGCTGGACAAGATGAAATCAAACCTGCAAGAAGTGCGCACCCGCGGTGGTCTTGTGATCGTCCTTGCCGATTACAAGACCACCATGAAAACAAGCTCCACCCACCATCACCTGCTATGCCTGGATACCGGCGGCGAGTTTGTGGCCCCCATCGTCTTTACCGTCGCGCTACAGCTACTCGCCTACCACGTGGCCGTGCTGCGCGGCACCGACGTAGACCAACCGCGAAACCTGGCCAAGGCGGTAACAGTAGAGTAGTTTTCATCAGCACAATGCCCGCATGGCTGCCAGACAGGTACACCTGCGATCATCGCCTCAAACAACCATCCAGTCATTACAGCCAGCTCAAGCGTTTTTCTAACGTAGATAGGGCCAAGATCCCACGCTGGATTGCCCAGCGCATGCAAGCCTGGGGCGATGACAGCGGCTTCGCTTTTACATACTTAACCGCTATTATACAACACCGACAATACTTAACTCAGTTGACATGGAACTACACCAAAACCAGCTACCATACAGATGTTCTTAAATAGTTAAGGAAACTCCATGCTTATGAGAATGCGCCGCTCCAGTCATACTGCGTTTCTGTGTTTAACCGGCTTATGTTTTCTACTTTGTGTTCAAACAGCTTACGGTTTCTACGTAAAAATGGAAAATATAAGCGACAAAACGCTATTGCTCACGTGCGAAACAAGCGGACAATCCAAACCAGTGACTGCCAAAACCTATAAAAAAGGCAACCCTTATCCTCTTTACTGCAATGGAAAAGACGTCCTCTACTATCATAGCAGAGGGGATCATGAAAAGGACAACCACGATTTATTCTTTGGTAGTTTTGATACTCTTGGGGATACGTGGGTAAAGGTCGATTTCAAAAACGTTGATGGAACCCCGTATTGCAGCATGGTCATGCGTTGGGATTCTGACGCCTATTTCAGCATAAGCAACAACAAAAAGTATACGCCGTGCACATCTAATTACACGAAAAAGTCACAGGAGTTCGATTACGTGACAGTGCATGTATATCATTACTAACTGAATTATTGCACCACAATTTCCATATCGCACTATCTGGCTTCCCCCCTTTTTTTCCAGGAAGCCAGATAGCGCCTTAACTCATTAGCTTGTCATGAGTGGTATTCTATCCGTATTTCACAGAAAAATTCCTTACCTTGATCCAGATTTTTTTGTTATAAATCAACTCAAGTGAACTACCCTGACCAAAAATAAAAGCACTACCTGTATCGTGCCCTTTTGCACCATTGATCTGTAACTGAATTTTATTTGGGTCAGGCGCTGTGTAATAGCCGGCCAGCAAACTGACTCCCGAGGCATCACATACATTCGCCTTCCCCTGCCCCAATACGGTAGTCACACCATTGTGCACCAACTTGAACTGTAAAGGAAGGTAGTCCACAGATGGGTCATCACTGCCAGTGGCGACAATTTTATACCCCGGAAGGTCTGGAGAGGTAATAACCACAGGTCTGCCTTTAAGCATGGAACACGGGTAATCCGATGCATATGAGCTTGCGGAAAACACCCAGACCAGCGTCAGAAACGAAGAACATATAACTTTCCTTGCATACATGGTTGAATATCTCCTTGCAAATAAACATCACTATAACACGGGATCGGGAATCGCGGCAGCGTCCAGACCATGATCCCGGGATAACCATCACTTCCATCTACTGCCAATCTCTCAGGAATCCCTGATCAATGGATGTTCT
>JAAXIA010000123.1 GCA_012270595.1 Rhodanobacteraceae bacterium
GTGGACTTGCCGGCACCATTGGGGCCGAGCAGGCCCACGCGATCCCCCGCTTCAAGACGCACGCAGAGCTTTGATAGCACGTTGGTTGTCGACATTAACTCCCCGGCAGTAACCTCCTGATAGCCTGCCACGACATCTTCCAGTTGCAGCATGGCGGCTGGTACCCGATCAGGGACAGCGAAACGGAAGTGGACGGCGCGGTCTATGCGGACCGCTTCGTTACACGTCATCTTCTCCAGCCGCTTGATGCGTGACTGTGCCTGTCTGGCCTTGCTTGCCTTAGCTTTAAAACGATTGATAAACGCCTGCAAATGCGCACGCTCGGCGTGCTCGCGCTCGACACATGCCTGTTGCTGGTGTAGCTGCTCGGCGCGAATGCGCTCAAAGGCACTGTAGTTGCCGCTATAGAGCAAGGCTCTGCCTGCACTTAGATGCAATGTATGGTCAATCACCTTATCCAGAAATTCGCGATCATGCGAAATAAGCAGTAAAGTACCCTGATAGTGGCGTAGCCACTCTTCGAGCCACACTACGGCGTCCAGATCCAGGTGATTGGTTGGTTCATCCAGAAGCAACACATCGGAAGGTGCCATCAGCGCCCGTGCCAAATTAAGCCGTGCCCGCCAGCCGCCAGAAAAACTCTTGACTGGACAAAAGTGTGTTTCCGCTGCAAAACCTAAACCATGCAACAATCGCCCCACTCGCGCCTGCGCATCGTAACCCTGTAAGGCATCAATGCGCTGATGGGCGCGCGCTAGCGCTTCCATATCGCGCTGATCCTGAGCCTGTTTTTCGTCGCGTAGTGCCGTTGCCAGGTCTTCATCACCTGCCAGTACGTAGTCCATAGCCGATTCACTGGACGCTGGTGTTTCCTGGAGCACCGATGCCAGGCGTAGTGATCCCGGCAGATGAAGATCGCCGGTATCTGGTTCAAGCTGCCCCTGCAAGAGCGCAAAAAAGCTGGACTTACCGCAACCATTGCGGCCAATAACGCCTAGTCGCCAGGTGCTTTTAATCACCAGATTGACATCAGAAAGAAGCAGGTGCTGGCCGCGACGTAGTGCGACATGATGAAACGCAATCATTGAATCTCTTCTTTGTGATAGGCACACATATGCGCACATAGTAACGTTAGTAGCGGCTAAAAAAACGCGAGGTTCATAGCATTGCCCATGGACGGATGCTACGTACTCTGCTACATAAGGATTGCGTTGTTTTGTGGGGAGAAGAAATCATGTTGACTCATCGTTTCGAACTACCCTGGCTAACCGGTCTGGTTCTAGGTATCGTGGGGCTTGCCCTGGTCCAGGCGGTGCGTGCCGACGAGCTGCTTATTCGCCACGTGCAGCAGGAAAAACATATGCACCTGCCTAAACGTGGTCTTAGCATGGCGCAAGTCAAAAAGCGCTATGGCGCGCCCGTGCATACTTTATCCGCGCGCGGTGGCGACAGTCGCTACCATCCATGTATCAGACGCTGGGTATACCGGCGTTATACTGTCTATTTTGAGCACCATCACGTCATTCATTCGGTTCTCAATAGCGGAGCGCAAAAGCATCTTCCTGCAACAAAGTGAATGGTTAATGATCAAGTCAATGAAGCTGCGCCTGGCGGCGGAATGGGAGCTGCAGTCAGCCGTGCTCATCGCCTGGCCGCATGCTGGTACCGACTGGGCAAGGCAGCTGGCCGCAGTAGAAAATGGTTACCTGGTGCTGGCTGCTGCCATTACTCGCTTTGAACCACTGCTTGTTATCGTCGCCAACACGGCGGTGGAGGCACATGCCAGATCACTACTTGGCGATGCCGACATCAAGCTCGATCGCGTGCGCTTTATAACGCTTCCCTATAACGATACCTGGCTACGCGACTGTGGTCCGATTACGCTCAGTGACGAGCGGGGTGGTTTTCAGTTTACCGATTTTCGCTTTACTGGCTGGGGTGGTAAGTACGAAGGTACACAGGATGATGATCTTGTTGCTGGTTTGCTGCGTAGCGGCTTGTTCAGTCAGGTCACACATCATCGCATCAACTGGGCGCTGGAGGGCGGTGCCATCGAATGCGATGGCGAGGGTACGCTGCTCACTACGTGGCGCTGCCTAAAGCAACGCCACCCGAAGCAATCGCGCACACAAATTTCCGCCATGTTGCAAGAATATCTGTACGCCAACCGCGTCCTGTGGCTGGAGCACGGGTATCTGGAGGGTGACGACACCGACGCCCACATTGACACCCTGGCGCGCTTCGCCTCCAACCAGAGCATCGTGTTCCAGAGTTGCGACGACAGCGGTGACCCACACTACGAGGAACTGCAACGCATGGGTAGCGAGCTTAAGTCCTTGCGTACCCGCAATGGCCGAGCCTACAACCTGTATCCACTTCCATGGGCTCGCCCGGTGATCGATGAAGGTCGGCGTCTGGCCGCGTCCTATGCCAATTATCTGGTGATCAATGGAGCCGTGCTGGTACCCGCCTATGGCGATGCGGCTGATGACAAAGCCGCGAGCGTGATTGCAGCGGCCCACCCTAGGCGTGAAGTGGTAAAGGTACCATGTCGACCATTCATCTGGCAAAACGGCAGTCTGCATTGCCTCACTATGCAGTTACCCAAGGGCCTGCATCTGGGTGACATCGGTTAGGATGGCACCATGATGATATCCCGGTACGCTAATCCAAAAACTCTGAAGTTTCTCAAGGTCGCGCTGCTACAGGAAAGCCATCATGGTAGTCGTGAAGCCAACCTGGCTGCGATTGAGGTAGGACTGCGCGAAGCAGCCGCGGCAGGTGCCGAGCTGGTGCTTTTACACGAGCTACATAACAGCGCCTATTTCTGCCAGAGTGAATCGGTCGATGTGTTTGATTTCGCCGAGCCAATCCCTGGCCCGACTACGCATCGCCTTGGCCAACTTGCCGAGGAACTCAAGTTGGTCGTGGTCGCTTCGTTGTTTGAGCAACGCGCCACAGGCCTGTACCACAATACTGCCGTGGTATTGGATCGCAGCAGCATCGCAGGCATGTACCGCAAAATGCATATTCCCGATGATCCGGGATTTTACGAAAAGTTCTATTTCACGCAGGGGGATCTGGGTTTTGAGCCTGTTACGACATCGTTAGGTCGTCTGGGGGTATTGGTGTGCTGGGATCAATGGTTCCCGGAAGCGGCGCGCCTGATGGCCCTGGCGGGTGCTGAGCTACTGCTCTATCCAACCGCTATCGGTTGGGACCCGAGCGATCCAGCGGACGAGCAGGAACGTCAGCGAGAAGCCTGGATCACGGTGCAACGTGGTCACGCCGTGGCCAATGGGTTGCCATTACTAAGTTGCAACCGCACGGGTTACGAGGCAGATCCTGCTGGTGTCGGTGCAGGTATTGCGTTCTGGGGATCAAGTTTTGTCAGCGGTCCGCAAGGCGAGTTTCTAGCCCATGCCGCTTGCGACAAGCGCCAGTTGTTACTGGCGGAGATTGACTTGCGACGTAGTGAGAAGTTACGGCGTATCTGGCCTTTCCTGCGGGATCGCCGTATCGACGGCTACAGTGATCTACTCAAACGCTTCCGTGATTGAAAGTAAGGTGCTTGCGTCGATTTGCTTCATGCCAGATATGCCCCCATGCTCGTCATTTTAGTTTCAGGCTTGAGACCGCGATAGCTATGAATGTTTCTGAATCTGATCTTTCCTCCATACTGCGGGACGAGCCTGTCGAGCGTGTGGAACGCGATGGTGTGGAATATGTGCTACTGGGTACAGCACACGTTTCACGCCGCAGTATGGAGGCTGTCAAGGCATTGCTTGCACAGGAGCCATTCGATGCCGTAGCGGTGGAGCTGTGCGACAGTCGTGTGCAGAGTATCCTTCACCCCGAAGCGTTTAAGCAAATGGATCTGTTCCAGGTGATCCGTCGAGGTAAAACCGGCATGGTGGCGGCTAGCTTGTTGCTTTCCTCATTTCAGAAACGCCTGGCCGACCAACACGACATCCAGCCCGGTGCTGAAATGAAAGTGGCGATGGATGGTGCCCAAGCACGTGAACTGCCATTGTGGGCCATAGACCGTGAGGTAGGTACCACGCTTAAACGCGCCTGGCACAACCTGGGCATCTGGCAACGTCTTACGCTGCTGAGTGGCTTGCTAGCCGGTGCGATTGAGCGCGCGGAGATTGACGGAAGCGAAGTCGAAAAGCTTAAGCAGGGTGATTTATTAGAAAGCGCCCTGGGAGAGTTCGCCAGCGACTCAACATCCCTCTACCACAGTCTTATCGCTGAACGTGACGCCTACATGGCCGCACATCTGCGGACACTGGGCGGAAAACTGGACACCACCACGCCACGACGTGTGTTGGTAGTGATTGGTGCCGGACACCTCAAGGGGTTACGCACTGCATTGTGTACGCAACAGGACGATCCGCAGTACAAGGTCGCCGAACTGGCACAGCTACCACCCAAGGCACGTTGGCCGAAATGGTTGGCAGTCGGTCTGGTATTAATGGTATTTGCTGCTATTGGCTGGGCATTTCATCGCAACACCATGTTGGGCACCCAGGTGCTACGCGACTGGCTCGTCTATACCGGCGGCTTTGCAGCGCTGGGTGCGCTCATCGCCGGAGCGCACCCGCTCAGCATCCTTGCAGCTTTCATTGCCGCCCCCATCAAACCCTTTCGCCCAGGCATTCCTGCAGGTGGTATCAGCGCCCTGGCCGAGGCTTGGGTACGACGCCCGCGGGTGTCCGATTTTGAGTCGCTACGCGCCGACGTCGCACACTGGAAGGGCTGGTGGAAAAATCGGGTGGCACGCACGTTGCTCAACTTCTTTGTGGTTAGCCTGTGTACCATCATCGGCGAGTACCTCGCCGGCTTTCATATTGTCCACAAGCTACTTTGATGATATCGCCAGCCATGGTTGGCCAGCGCTACGTATGGGTTGGCGTGTGGCTTGTGCCTTGCCTTGGATCGGGTGGATCTTTTTCAACGTGTGGTGATCTTTGTAGTACACGAGGAACCCGTAGTCGAGCATCATCCGCGCCATATACTGCAAGTGCTGTTTGCTGATGTTCGATACGTCACTGGGGAGCAATAGTACGGTTTTGGGTAACTGACCGATCTCTTTCTGGTAAGCAAAATGGCTGCTGAGATCAGCAGCAGAAAGCACAGCGCCGTCAAGTTCAAACTGCCCGCTGCTGCGGGCCTTGAGCGTTACGTCAAAATGCGCAGCAGACGGAGTTTCGGGTTTGACCAGCATGTCGGTATGACACTTTTTGCAACCACATTGACATGCGGAGAGAAGCAAGGCACTACCCAGCATGAGTACAGCAAGCGTGTGGGTCAGGCATGTGGAAAAACGAGGCATAGGGATCTCCCGACAGCAGGTTGTTAGCTTGGCACAAGGCACCACGCTTACGCGAGAAGAAGCAGTACCACGCACCGTTCAAGTTCTTGGCAAGTTTAAGTCCTTGGCAAGGTGACACCCCGCTGTCCCTGGTATTTGCCGGCACGATCACGGTAGCTGGTTTCACAAACCTCATCTGATGCGAAAAACAGCATCTGCGCCACCCCCTCGTTGGCATAAATCTTGGCTGGCAGTGGCGTGGTGTTGGAAAACTCCAGTGTGACGTGCCCCTCCCATTCGGGTTCCAGCGGTGTCACATTCACAATGATACCGCAGCGCGCGTAAGTACTCTTACCCAAACAAACCACCAGCACGTCGCGTGGAATGCGGAAATACTCCACCGTACTTGCCAAGGCGAAGGAATTGGGGGGGACAATGCACACATCGGCTTCTACATCGACGAAGCTGTTCGGGTCGAAGGCTTTTGGATCGACAATGGTGGAATTGATATTGGTAAACACCTTGAAATCACGCGCACAACGTACATCGTAGCCATAGCTGGAAGTCCCCCAGGACACGGCGCGGACACCATGACAACCCTGCTTGACCTGCACTGGCTCGAATGGCTCAATCATCGCGTGCTCTCTGGCCATACGACGAATCCACTTGTCAGATTTGATACTCACATGTGCTCCAGAAGGGTCATGGTCAGACGTATCAGCTTTTATTGTTAAAAGATGGCAAAAATGCGCCTTGTGGTTTTGCTAAGCTTAAGTCAGGCTGCATGGATTACCCACGCGTTGGCAGACGATTACGACGCACCTTGCACCACGATCTTACCCAGACCAAGCGACTTGTTTCGTGGCAAGCGTGACAGGCGACCGGCGGTATTACGGGCAATGTCAGCGTAACGCGCGGCGAGTGGTGAATCTGGTATGGCTACCACGGTGGGTTTGCCGCCATCTGCCTGTTCACGGATGCGTATGTCCAGCGGCAATGCACCGAGATAGGGTAGTTGATATTGCTGGGCCATCCGCAAACCGCCTCCGGTGCCGAAAATGGCTTCTTCAGCACCGCAGTTTCCGCACACATGCGTGGCCATATTCTCCACGACACCAAGTATTGAAACCCCTACTTTTTCAAACATCTTCAGTGCCTTGCGTGCATCCAGCAAGGCGATATCCTGCGGTGTGGTCACAATCACCGCACCGGCGACCGGTACCTTCTGCGCGAGAGTAAGCTGTATGTCTCCCGTGCCGGGCGGCAAATCAACGACCAGATAGTCCAGGCAATCCCAGCGTGAGTCGTTAAGCAACTGCATCATCGCCTGGGTCACCATCGGACCACGCCAGATCATTGGGGTTTCCTCGTCCACGAGAAAACCTATCGACATCGTCTGGAGACCATATGCCCGAAGCGGTGTGATACTTTTGCCATCCGGTGACTGCGGTTTACCAGTCAAACCGAGCATGCGCGGCTGGCTAGGGCCGTAGATATCGGCATCAAGGACACCTACCTTTGCGCCCTCCGCCACGAGAGCTAGAGCCATGTTCACTGCCACCGTGGACTTGCCTACGCCACCTTTGCCTGACGCTACCACGACGATGTTCTTCACGTTCGGTAACGGCCCCAGGCTGCCCTGCACCCGGTGCACATGCACGCGGCTACTTACCGATACCGCAGCCGTCGTAATCGCTGTATCTGCCTCCAGCGTTCGTTTTACCCGTGCAGCGACATCATCGGCCGTCGTAGCAGAGGGATAGCCAAGCAGAAGGTCCACCGATACCCGCGCATCATCCGTGCCCACCGCACGCACGGCTTCAGCCAGTGATGCACCAGTATGCGGATCGGTCAGGCCTTCCAGTATATGGCGAATACGCGCCTCATCTACCTGTGTCACTGCGGTTATGTACCTCACGTTCAGAAAAATACGTTAGCAGGGGGACATGATAGCCAAGCGTTTTCGGGCAAGCCACCCCTTAACTGCCAGCAACTCAATGCATCGCCGCGGTGATGACGCGGTGCAGCTTGACGAGTTGGTGCGATCTTAAGCAAGCTGGACGCCATCCATTATGATCAACAAGGAGGTATCACGATGAGATCATTGTCCCGGTTTACCCTTGCCGCTGGCCTGCTGCTTGCCGCAGCAGGCAGTGCTTATGCCACCTATGCCGTGCCGACAGGGACCACGCCCGTAGGAACCTGGAAGCAGATCGACGATATGACCGGCAAGGCCACCTCGCTTCTCCAAATCACCAATCAGCGCGGCGGGCTTGAAGCCAAGGTGCTGAAAACGCTGTATATGACGCCTGAACAAATCGCCCGCGATGGCGTGCCACCGCGTTGCACCCAGTGCAAGGGCGCGCGTCATAACCAACCCATCAATGGCATGACCATTATGTGGGGCGTGCATAAAGGCAGCAAAAACAATGTATGGGATGGTGGTCATATCCTTGACCCCGATAACGGCATGGTTTACAGCGTGCGTCTGCAACTGAAAAATAATGGCAGCAAGCTTGCTGTACGTGGTTATATTAAAACGCCCCTGCTCGGTCGTACCCAGACCTGGCTTCGCCAATAGGCAGCTTGTGCTGCAGGCTCCCCGATGGATCAAGCTGATTTAATCGGGGAGCATCACAATGATGCGATGGTGCACAGTGCAAGATTAAACGCAACTCGATGACCTGTTGCAGCCCGGTTAGGGTTTACCCTGTTCTACTTGTCGATAAACTTAAAGAGGAGGCACACCATGAAGCTGTTGTTCCGTTACACCCTTGCTACCGGGCTGCTGATTGCCACAGCAGGCAGCGCTTATGCCACCCACGACACACCAGCAAAGACGCCCCAAAACAAGCCAGCCGAAGCCACGCCGGCAGGAACCTGGAAACAGGTGGACGATGTCACTGGCCAGGCCACCTCACTGATCCAGATTACCAGAAAACAAGGCAAGTTTGAAGCCAAGGTGCTGAAAATGCTGTATATGACGCCTGAGCAATTCACCCGCGATGGCATGCCGCCGCATTGCACCCAGTGTAAAGGGGAGCGTCATAACCAACCCATCACTGGCATGACCATTATGTGGGGTGTGCATAAAGGCAACAAAAACAATGTATGGGATGGTGGCCACATCCTTGACCCCAATAACGGCAAAACCTACAAAGTGAAACTAAGTCTGAAAGACCATGGCAGCAAGCTTGCTGTACGCGGTTATATCTTCATTCCCCTGTTCGGTCGTACCCAGGTCTGGACCCGTCAATAAGCAGCTCTTGCGGCGCACCCCCTAAATTAGGGGGCTGGGGCTGTGCGGCATCCTGGCTTAAAGCAGGATGGTGCCGTCTGGCACTGTGTCATAATACGCCAATCAGTAACACCATACATATCGCCGTGAGCCGCCTACTCGTCACCAACGCCTTGCCCTATGCCAATGGCCCACTGCACCTGGGACACCTTTTGGGAGCCATTCAGTCCGACATCTGGGTGCGGGCGCAGCGGATGAACGGTTATGAAGTAAGCTATCTGTGCGCCGATGACGCGCACGGCACTGCCATTATGCTGGCTGCCGAGAAAGCAGGGTTGACGCCGGAAGCTTTCATCGAGGAAATACGCCAGAGCCACGAACAGGATTTTGCCGCCTTCGGCGTCAACTTCGACCAGTACCATAGCACTCATTCGAATGAGAATCGAAAACTGGCAACGCTGATCTATACGCGTCTTCGCGCGGGTAACTACGTTGCCCATCGATGTATCCGGCAACTGTTTGACCCGGAAAAACAGATGTTCCTGCCGGACCGCTACATCAAGGGTCGTTGTCCCAAGTGTGGTGCACCCGATCAGTATGGCGACAACTGCGAGGTCTGCGGTGCCACCTATACGCCCACCGATCTGATCGACCCGCGCTCAACGGTTTCCGGTGTCGCACCGGTCATGCGTGACTCCGAACACTATTTCTTCGAACTGAGTCAATTTGAAAGTCTGTTACGTGAGTGGCTGGCTGGCAGGCTCAGGCATGATGGTCGACCAGTGGCACACCGTAGCATTGTGGTCAAACTGCGCGAGTGGCTTGATGGCGGTCTAAAAGACTGGGATATCTCGCGCGACGCGCCCTACTTTGGTTTTCCCATTCCTGACGCGCCCGGGAAGTTTTTCTATGTCTGGCTCGATGCGCCGGTTGGTTATTTGGCCAGCTTTAAGGCTCTTTGTGACCGGACTGGTTTGATTTTCGAGCATTTTCTGAATGCTGACAGTCAGGCCGAGATGCATCACTTCCTTGGCAAGGATATCATCAACTTCCACGGTCTGTTCTGGCCAGCCATGTTGCACGGGGCAGGCATGCGTATGCCTACCGCGCTGCATGTGAATGGTCACCTTACCGTGAATGGTGCCAAGATGTCCAAGTCACGAGGTACTTTTATCTGCGCGCGCACCTATATGGATGCCGGATTACCTGCGGAATTTCTGCGCTACTACTTCGCCACCATGCTAAGCGATGAACCCGTGGACATGGACCTGAACCTGCAAACCTTCCAGGAGCTGGTTAATTCCCACCTCGTGGGGAAATGGGTGAATATTGCCAGCCGCACGGCGGGTTTTACGCAGAAATACTTTCATGGCCGCCTGGCTGACCACTTTGAACAGCAGGAAGCAACCCTCTGGCAACAGTGGCTGGCCCTTTACGAAAATATCGGCACACTTTATGCAGGCGATCATTTTGCTGAAGTGATACGTCGTTTTGTGACCATCAGCGATCAGGTTAATGTCTACATCACTACCAAGGCGCCGTGGGTCATCGCCAAAGACGTCAGCCGCCGTGATGAGCTGCAACAGGTTTGTACGTTGGCACTACACGGGTTCCGCTTGCTTAGCGCTCTTCTAAAGCCAGTGTTGCCAAGTACGGTCGCCGCGGCCGAAGTTTTTCTTGATGCGCCGATCTCAAGCTTTGGCGATGCCCGTTGCACATTGTTCGGTCATACGATCAAAACCTTCGTACCACTGCTAAGCCGCCTGGACCCCAAACGTCTGGATGCGATGGTAGCAGCGTCCACACAGGTTGAGACGGCGCAGGTCACCACCACAATGCCATCGGCAGGTAAAAAAAACATGAACGAAACAGCTCATAAGATCACACCTGATGCTTCAGCATCGCACGCATCCGGAACCATCAGGATCGACGATTTTGCCAAACTCGATCTGCGCGTGGGCAAGGTCCTTGCCTGCCAGTTTGTAGAAGGCTCAGAAAAACTATTGCGCTTTGAACTGGATGCGGGCGAGCTGGGCACACGGCAAATCTTCTCCGGTATCCGCATGGCCTACAGTGAGCCGGAAAAACTCGTGGGTCATCATGTTGTGTTCGTGGCCAATCTGGCCCCACGCAAGATGCGTTTCGGCCTGTCTGAAGGCATGATTCTTTCCGCCGGTAGTAATGACACTGATCTGTTTTTGCTTGAGGTCGATCAAGATGCCAGACCAGGCGCACCCGTGCGCTGATAAGTCATGTCATTAACCGACCGCATCGACGCGATCTTGCCACAGACGCAATGCCAGAAATGCGGCTATCACGGCTGTCGACCTTATGCGGAGGCGATTGCGCACAATCAGGCAGCGATTAACCGCTGCCCGCCCG
>JAAXIA010000174.1 GCA_012270595.1 Rhodanobacteraceae bacterium
TGTAGATGATGAAAGCATAGCTGATGAACGCTAACAAACGAATCGAGGCAGTACTGGCCAAACACCCTATCGTGCTTTTCATGAAAGGTACACCACAGTTCCCGATGTGCCGTTTTTCAAGCCGTGCAGCAGAAGCACTCGAGAGCACCGGTGCCACCTTTCACGCGGTGAACATACTGGCCGACCCGCAGGTGCGCGCTGCACTTCCACACTACGCCAACTGGCCAACCTTTCCGCAATTGTTTATCCAGGGTGAACTCATCGGTGGCTGCGATATCATCGAAGATCTCAAAGCTTCCGGCGAACTGGCGCGCATGGCCAGCGAAGTCAAACCTGTCGATTAGCACCAAGTAGCCCCGGCTTGACTCTGTTCACTTACAACCTGCCCGAGGACTGGGCTGTAGCAACCGATGCATTGGCAGGTCGGGTGATACTTGTCACCGGAGCCTATGGCTGTCTCGGCGGCGCAGTGGCCCATGCTGTTGCGCAGGCGGGTGCCACGGTGGTTATCACCGGAAGACGCAAACGTCAACTTGAGCAGATCTACAATGCCATGCTGACGCGGGGACTACCCGCCCCAGTGATTCACCCACTGGATTTACCCACAGCCACACCGGACGATTACGCGGCACTGATCCAGGCCGTCCAGTCCGACCTGGGTCGACTGGACGGCCTGGTACATGCCGCCGCACACTTCAGCGGTTTGACGCCACTGGCCATGCACGACCCCGCATCTTGGTTGCAGACTATGCACGTGAATGTGTCGGCCCCATTTGCGTTAACCCAAGCCTGTCTGCCACTACTGGAAGCAGCGCGCGACAGCGCCGTCGTCTTTGTTCTGGATAACCCCAAACTGGTAAGTCGCGCCCATTGGGGCGCTTATGGTGTGTCGAAGGCTGCACTGGAACGTTTTGCAGCCATTTTGCACCAGGAGCATGACGAGGGCACACTGCGCGTGCACGCCTTACTACCTTCGCCCATGCGCAGTGCCCTGCGACGCCTGGCCTATGCTGGAGAGGATGCCGATCAACAAACTCCGCCTAATGCCACCGCTGTGGCAGCAGCGTGGTTGCTCACTCCGCAGGGACGGGCAGCGCGCGGGCATATACTTGATCTGCGCTGGCGCGCGTCAACCGATCCTGTCTTAGATAGTAAATCGCACGAGGCATCATAGGGGTTAGCAATGGAAGCGAACATGAAAACGCTGTCAGCAGCGATCTTGCTGTTTCTGGTCATGGATCCCATCGGCAACATCCCGCTATTTTTCAGCTTGCTCAAAGACGTGCCACCGAAGCGCCGCTATCGCGTAATGGGGCGCGAACTGTTGATCGCGCTTGGGGTGATGCTGGCGTTCCTGATGGGCGGGCAGCACATCATCAATCTGCTGCAAATCAAGACCGACTCCATCAGCATTGCCGGCGGTATCGTGCTGTTCCTGATTGGTATCCGTATGGTTTTTCCGCCCGCCGGCGGTGGCGGGGTCTTCGGACACAGTAGTGAGCGCGAACCCTTCATTGTGCCGCTGGCCATTCCCGGTGTGGCAGGTCCTTCGGCCTTGTCGGCCTTACTTCTGCTCACCCAAACCCAGCCAGTGCGCACCTCGGACTGGGCAATGGCCCTGTGTGCTGCCTGGGCGGCTACCGCCATGATCCTGTTTTGTTCCACTTTCCTGCTACGCTGGCTGGGTGAAAGCGTCATCAATGCCCTGGAGCGGGTGATGGGCATGTTGCTGATTGCGCTGGCGGTACAAATGTTTCTGAAAGGTCTCGCCGCCTATCTGCACCTGTCGCTACAGTAAGCTTCAAGCGGGCAGCTGCACGATTTTTTGTCAGACCTATCCGTGTCCCCTCTAAGGGGGCATGAAGTTCCCACCGAAGACGTAACTGGCGCCCGAAGTTGGACTCGAACCAACGACCCCCTGATTAACAGTCAAGTGCTCTAACCAGCTGAGCTATTCGGGCACATCAAGCCTGCCTAGTGTGCACGCCAGGCATGGGGTTGTCAAGCCAACCATGCAACCAATACGTCCAAAAACCATGCAGCACACCTACGTCGATCGGGGCAACCCCTAACCATGGCCTTGCAGATTTTTTCGTGAGAACCGACCGGAGTGTACAACAGTGCTAAGCTAACATGGCTTCAATGCTTCGGTTCGATGCTTCAGTCTGAACCGCGTCCCACCGACTTGCCAGGTAAAAAAACCTCTGTTAGAATTCCGCGGCTTGGTGGGGGAACCATTGCCTTCCGGGAGCCGAACCCAGCTTTAAAAGACCGTAAGTGGAGCTATCCTGTCGTGCACAACAGTCTACGTTCCGGTCGCCGTATTGCCGTGCGCCTGCTATGCTGGCAGGTATCCGTGGCGCTGCTAACAGGCTTGGGCTTTGGCATCTGCAGCCATCTGCCGGAAGCATGGACAGCGCTAGCCGTGGGCGTGCTCGTGGCTCTAGCTAGTTTGCTGATGTCAGTGCCAACATGGATCAGCGTGGGAAACGCTGGGGTAACGCTCAGGCACCTCATCACCGGTTTGCTAGTAAAGTGGACCGTGATCGTCGGCGGGCTGGTCATCCTCCTGGTGCAATGGAAAGGGCCGCCGCTAGCGGCTATCACCGGGCTGGTGACGGCCTGTGCAGTCCATCTTCTGTTGTTTAGATTTAAGGGTTGAAAAATGGCGAGCGAGTCGGGCGATTTTACCGCATACATCCAGCATCACCTGACGTTTTTGAAGCCGCCGCATGTCAGCCTGGGTGGGTTCTGGGCGCTACATATTGACTCTATCAGTGTGTCGCTGCTACTGGGCACGCTGTTTTCCTCATGGTTCTGGATAAAGGCCCGCAAAGCAACCTCTGGTGTGCCATCCAGAGGCCAGGCATTTATGGAGATCGTGCTGGAGTTTGTTGAAGGACAGGTCAAGGATGTATTCCATGGTGACTGCCACGTACTTGGTCCACTGGCGCTGACCGTGTTCATCTGGGTGTTTTTGATGAATTTCATGGACCTCTTGCCGGTAGATCTGCTTCCAATGATCGCCCAGCAGTTTGGCCTGCACCATTTTCGTGTCGTTCCGACAGCCGATCTTAATATGACCTTTGCCATGTCGATAACGATCCTGGTGCTGATGATTTTCTACAGTCTCAAATGCAAGGGTTTTGATGGCTATATACGTGAACTATTCAGTGCGCCGTTTGGCAAGCACCCCTTGCTGTGGATTCCCAACTTTGCGCTAAACATCGTGGAGCTGCTGGCCAAACCGGTCAGCCTGGCCATGCGGCTGTTTGGCAATATGTATGCAGGCGAACTGGTATTTATCCTGATCGCGGGGTTGTTCAGTGCCGGTGGCGCTGTCTTGTACGGATTGGGTCTGCTCGGCTATGCCTTATGGGGACTGTTCCATATCGTCATTATTTCGATCCAGGCATTCATCTTTATGGTGCTGAGCGTTGTCTACATCGCGATGGCACACGAACACCACTGACTTTAAGTCTTAAAACCCCACCCCAACCTTGCCGTGAAGCAACGGCTCTTATTTTCCCTTTTAGCAGGAGATCATCGTGAACATTATTGCTCATCTGGCCCAGGTTCAAAGCCTTACTGCCATCGCTATTGGCTTGATCATCGGACTCGGCGCACTGGGTGCCTGTCTTGGCATCGGCGTCATGGGATCTAAGTTTCTGGAAGCCGCCGCCCGCCAGCCTGAACTGATACCATTGTTACAAGGTCGCATGTTCCTGCTTGCCGGTCTCATCGACGCAGCCTTTTTGATCGGTGTGGCACTGGCCATGTATTTTGCGGTCGGCAACCCGCTGGTCAGCTCAATCCTGAGTGCTGCCAAGACAGTCGCTGGCCATTAACGACACCCAAGTTCCAAGATGTGATAGACCCCCGCATCACCTGGGCGCAACTTACGGTGCAGCCATGCACGCAAGTCACATCCAGCCCTATTCAGTCACCCGCTAGCACAGGTAACAGTCTATGGAATTCAACGCAACCCTGATTGGTGAAATGATCGTCTTCGCCTTTCTGATCTGGTTTTGCGTCCATTTCATTTGGCCGCACATCAATAAGGCCATCGAAGATCGTCAGCTAAAAATTGCCAAGGGTCTTGATGCAGCTGAACGTGCCCATACCGAACTTAAAGAAGCTGATGCCAAGGTAGCTGACGAAATCCGTCGGGCCAGACAGCAAGCCACTGAAATCATTAACCAGGCACAGCATCAAGCCAATCAGATTCTGGTTAAGGCACGTGCCAACGCCATCGCCGAATTCGACCGTCAAAAGGCACAGGCCCAGGATGACATTGCCTCGCTGGTACAACAGGCACGTGATGAGCTGCGCGAACGTGTCGGAGCGCTGGCCATGCAGGCTGCCAGCAAGATCGTGCAAAAGGAGATTGATCCCTCAGCACACAAGACGCTGCTCAACCAGCTTGCCGCTGAGATCTAAGTGATATGGCCCAGACCACAACACTTGCCCGACCCTACGCCCAAGCCGCTTTCGAAGTGGCGCTATTTAGCGCAGCACTCGATCTGTGGTCGCAGGCACTGTACTTCGCAGCGACAGTGGCGAAAGAGCCGCGGGTGGTTTCTCTGTGTGCCAACCCGCTTGCTCTCCCTGGCCAACTCCACGCACTGCACCTGCCCCAAGGCTACACGACCGATACCGCCTTCGCCCGCTTTCTGGCTGAACTGGCGACGCATGGACGCATGCGGCTCGTACCCGAGGTGGCCGCCTTGTTCGAGCACTACCGGCGTGAATCCAACTCGCAGATCCTGGTCAAGATGCGCACCGCAGTAACGCTGGAGGAGGCTCAAATCAAACTGCTCAAGACGGCACTTGAGCGCCGTTACCAGCGCAATGTCAAACTGGAGCTAAGCACCGATCCATCGCTGCTGGGTGGAGTACTAATGGACACTGGCATGGAGATCATCGATGGCAGCACCCGCGGACGACTAAAGCGCCTGACACACCAGCTAACGCATTAACTTTGAATGTTTACTTGCTAAATTCTTAAGGCAGACTGCGTGTGGGAAGAGGGCTGACCCAACCGGCTGCTACCCATTTGTAGCCTGCCATGCTCGCCATAGCCCACCGCTGGTGAGATAAGCAAACCATGTATTACTTTTTGCACACTGGAAAGTCCACCGATCAAGCTGTTTCATAGCCTTTCTTCACACCAAACCCTGTCCAGATACTTCAGGATAACCAACATGCCTAGCACTACTCTCAATCCGTCTGAGATCAGTGATCTCATCAAGCATCGCATCGAACAGTTTAGTCTCGGTGCCGAAGCCTGCAACGAAGGTACAATTATCAGCATATCTGACGGTATTGTGCGCATTTACGGTCTGGCAGATGTCATGCAGGGTGAAATGATTGAACTGCCAGGCGAAACCTTCGCCCTGGCGCTCAATCTCGAACGCGATTCAGTGGGTGCCGTGGTACTCGGCACATATCAGCATCTGCGCGAAGGTGATACAGTCAAAGCGACTGGTCGCGTGCTGGAAGTACCCATAGGTCCTGAATTGCTTGGCCGTGTGGTGGATGCGCTGGGTAACCCAATCGATGGAAAAGGGCCGCTTGGTGAAAAGCTTGACGCACCGGTTGAGAAGGTGGCACCGGGTGTGGTATGGCGTAGCAGCGTCGATCAACCGTTGCAGACCGGTTACAAATCGATCGATGCCATGATACCTATCGGTCGCGGTCAGCGCGAGCTGATTATCGGCGATCGCCAGACCGGAAAGACCGCGCTAGCGATTGACACCATCATCAACCAGAAAGATTCTGGCATCTTCTGCGTTTACGTAGCGATTGGGCAAAAGCGCTCGTCCATCGCCAACGTCGTACGCAAACTGGAAGAACACGGCGCACTGGCAAACACCATCGTCGTGGTAGCCTCAGCTTCCGAATCCGCAGCCTTACAGTATCTCGCCCCCTATTCTGGATGTACGATGGGCGAATACTTTCGCGACCGTGGCATGGATGCCTTGATCGTCTATGACGATCTTTCCAAGCAGGCTGTGGCCTACCGGCAGATCGCACTGCTACTTAAGCGTCCACCAGGACGTGAAGCCTATCCGGGCGACGTCTTCTATTTGCATTCCCGCCTGCTTGAACGTGCCGCGCGCGTATCGGAAGCCTACGTCGAAAACTTTACCCAAGCGAAAGTGAAAGGTAAAACGGGTTCATTGACAGCCTTGCCGATCATTGAGACCCAGGCCGGTGACGTGTCGGCCTTTGTTCCAACCAATGTGATCTCCATTACCGATGGCCAGAT
>JAAXIA010000076.1 GCA_012270595.1 Rhodanobacteraceae bacterium
GAATTTCCCGGTTGCTACACCTTGATCGAGACTATCAACGCAGCGGTTGTCAAAGATTCAGCCCAAGCCATCACCGATAGCTTGTGTAGCAGTTTACGCGCATTGATCAAGCATAACGCTTTTACCCTACCCGGCTGCGTGTTTGAGACCGCGGTTGGCCGTTACGCCCGACGTGAGCTGTACCACAGCGACGAATACGGCTACTGTGTGGTTGCCATGACTTGGGGACCAGGCCAGGGAGCGGCCATCCACGATCATAGTCATATGTGGTGCGTTGAAGGCGTATGGAGCGGCGTCATGAAAGAAATGGGCTACGATCGCCTGGAAGACAAAAACGGGGTATGCCAATTCAGACCGACAGACACCATCCAGAACCGTCGCGGTTCAGTGGTCGGTCTCGTTCCACCACATGAATACCATGCATTGCACAACCCTAGCCAGGATACCACCGCAGTAAGCCTGCATATTTACTCTAACCGTATGACCTACTGCCGAAGCTTCCACCCCCTCCCCGGCAAACACGGACAACAGGGTTATCTGTGCAAAGAAAATAGCTTATATCTCGACCCCATCCACTAGCCAGTGTGGCGGGGGCTGAACGCGGCATTGCTCTCGCGTTGCTGTGTCGGCATAATGGGTATCTCTTGTAGCCGGTGTGGCGGAATGGTAGACGCGGCGGACTCAAAATCCGCTGACAGCAATGTCGTGTAGGTTCGAGTCCTATCACCGGTACCAGAAACTAAAAGCCAATAAACGTAGGTTTGACAACGGCAGTACGTAAACGTTCACCCCAATGAAAACTGCCATCATCGGTAATCTGGCTTATGGAGCGCGCCAGATATAAGGATGATATATCCTTGGCTGATAGAGCTGTATGTTCTGCTGCCTCTGACAAGGTAGCTCTCAAGGAAAAGCCGTGCCGCAAACCATGCCCACCGCTGTATGGATTAACCAGCCAGACGCACTGCAACATTATCTGGCCGAACATCTACCCCATACTCCGCTAGGGCTCGATACGGAATTCATGTATCAGAATACCTTTTATCCGCAGCTGGCCCTATTGCAAATAGCCTATCAAAACCGTTTTGCGCTGATAGATCCCCTGGCTCTGAATATCAGTGATAGTCTGCACCCTGCGCTTGAAGACACGAACAGCATTGTGATCATGCACAGTGCGGGCGAAGACTTAAAGGCGCTCTCCCCCTTTTTACCCGCAGGCCCCGGCAATCTTTTTGACACCCAGATTGCTGCGGCTTTCGCCGGTATGGGTATGGGTCTTAGCTATCGCGCACTGGTTGCCACCTTGGTCGGCGTCGAGCTGGACAAGGGAGAAACCCGATCAGACTGGATGCGCCGCCCGCTCACTGCATCGCAGCTCAGCTATGCCACACTCGACGTGGTGCACCTGGAAAGCCTGTACATACAACTCTCCCACACGCTGCAACAACGCGGCTACAGCGCCTGGCACATGCAGGACTGCCAACGCCTGAAGCAACGCATCAACCGTCCACCTGATCCACAACCGCAACACAGTTTTCGAAGCACAGCCGTCTGGCCACACAACACACAGGCACGGCTGCGGCGTATTCTGCTATGGCGCGACACACAGGCACGCGCACTAAACCGCCCGCGCCCATGGCTACTGGAGGACGCACTGGTGCTTAGCCTTGCCGAGCAGCCTCCAGACAGCCTCGCTCAATTAAACCGGCGCATTCGCGGCCAACGTGCCTTAGGTGCAACGCAAGCTTCAGCATTATTCGAAGTGCTAACAACACCTCCAGACACTGACGAGATGGCCAGCACCATACCCATTCCCGCCATCCTCAAGGGTGAAGAAAAACAGGCACTAACCACCATGAGACGATGCGTTGAACAGCGCGCCACCGAACTCAACCTGCCTGCAGGCCTTTTGTGTCCGCGCAAGATACTTGAGACCTACGTTGTCACTCGCCAATGGCCGGATTTTCTAAGTGGCTGGCGCCTGGATATCCTAAAGGAAGACCTAAGCAGCATACTACCTGATTAAAAAAGCTTGGCGAAAAGGTCTGGTACTGCTAAGATGGACGGTCTCATACGGGGCGGTAGCTCAGCTGGGAGAGCGTCGCGTTCGCAATGCGAAGGTCGGGAGTTCGATCCTCCTCCGCTCCACCACTTATAAACACAAATAAAGCGGCATGCATCTGGCAATGACCGCGGGAAGTGAGGTCTTTAAATCCTGTCTATGAGTAAAGTATTTGATTTTATCTGGGATTATTTTGTCGCAGTTTGTATCGTGGCGCAAATTTATGCGTCGGTATTCTACGCCATCGTGCTAGTGTTGTGTCGCATCCGGTGCTTTGTGTGGAAGCTGCTGCGCTATGTCGATCAGCAACGACCTCATGCCGCTAAGCCATTCTATTCAATGCCTTGGCTCTTCCTTGTCCTGCTCGGAATCTGCCTTGTGTTCAAGGCTACTGTTTACGTCCAGGCGGTGATGGTGCGGCTTCCACGTCTAGCCAAGACCCCACTGGTGCCATTGCTTTGGCTGTTTTATTCCCTGTTCAGACTGCTAGCCTTCCTGCTCGGGAAGCTTAGCCCTGCAAGAAGCGCTACGTAAGTCAGTGTGCTAACAACGCTTTGAGGCGGCCAGCGACACGGTGCGCTACGCCAGCTATTTCTCCGACTCCGTCATGCAACCATGCCGCCGGGCTTGCCCGACACGCTATAAAATTCGCCATCGCTTCAATGGACAGGGATTTCGTCCTGGCGACAACGGTAGCAATTTGCGCAAACGGGCCTTGGATCACGTCCAAGATAGTGGTCCTTGGTGATAATGAAACAATTTCGGCCGCTGACGCCGAGAACATCGTCAATGACTTTTTCGACGCCATGAGTTCGGCCGACATCGACCCATAGGGTACCAGCGAGGACAACGTGGTCAGCAACAGTGAGCCAGGCTATCCGGTCACTTAAATTAAGTAAATGCGTGTCGGCGGCCTCAATGAGGTCGGGGCAATGGCCCCGGATAGCCGTGCTTGACTGCGCCGCCGGCCACATCCTGAATTGCGGCGCCATCGGCGACGCCGCGGATCAGCCACTTGTACGTCTGTCCGGCTTGCGCGGCCTTCATCTGGTCGGCCGCCTCGGCAGCGACCTTGGTGCACCCATGGGTCGCGTAGGCGATGATGCAAGCCGTGCCCACCGCCGGCACGCGATCCAACCGTGACTTAAAGTGCGCGACGGCTGTGGTTGCGTCGGTCTGCTGCACGATATGCAGGTCTGTTTCGGCAATGATCGTACCGGCGTAGGCAGCCGCGCCTCGCCCGCCGGCTACCAAGGTTTGGGCCTCAGTGCCCAAGCGCTCGGTGGTCATTGCCTGCGCAGCGGCAAAGCTCGTCGCTGGCCGATTCAAGCGCTCCGGTGTGTAGCCGAGCAGTTCGGCCGCGTAAAGCTCCCGCGTCCACATGGGCATCTTGTCGCTGACGTGGACGGGCTGGCCGTTCACCAGGTTGAGCACACGCCGATGGGGCTTGCCAAAGTCGCTGTTGTCGATGATGTAGGCGTGATCGGCCAGCAAAGCCGCTTCGCGGATCAGGGGTTGATTGCGCTTGTACCGTGCCCGTGTTTTAGCCTCGGGTACGGGGTGGCCGCCTTGGTGAACGCGCCGTGCAACGCGCTGCATCGCCAGTTCAGGACTGCGCACGTTAACATGGTACACACGCACGTCGTAGCCGAGAGCCTTGGCGTCGCGCACCAGGTCAAGTTTGGACGGGTGCGAGAACGTGGATTCTGTGGCCAGGTCGCGCCGCTGCGCCATGAGTTCTCGCCGACGCTGCTCTGCCAAGCGCTGGCCGGTTGCCGATTCTTCGCGCGTGGCGGCGGTGTGGCCATACTACTGCTTTGCAAGCTCGTCGGCGTTCACAAACTCGGTATTGGGCCATACAGGCTTGATCCGGGTTTCGTAGAATGTCGATTTTCCGGCCCCGTTAGGGCCGGCGATGATGTGAAAGAGGGGTTTCCTACCACTCACTGGTCGGTGTTCGGCTGGCCGGCGAAACTCGCCCGGAAGGCCCGCGCTTCGGCCGTCGCCGGAATGTCCAGTGACGCACCAAAGAGGTCGTCGAACAATACGGCTTCGTCGTCGGTCAGCAGTGACGCATCGAAACGGCCGGCCAACGCGCCACGCACGCGGTCAAGCGTGAATCCCTGGGCCGACTCAATGGCGCGGCCAATGTTGGCCCAATGTTCCACCTGACCGCCGATCGAACGGCTGAACAGCGCCGCATCAGAACGCGCCGCGTCCACAAGCTCTGTAGGAAGTTTGATCGAAGTAAGTGAAGTGCCCATGTCAGCGTCCTTTTCAGAGGTGGCACTATGCTACCACGAAGCCGAAAAAAATAAAAAAAGTTGCGCAACCGGAAAAGGCTATCAGGGCCAATTGCCCCGGATAATCTCTAAAATAAAAAAAATTGTGCGAAGCACACATTTTGCTTCAATGAGGCCGGGGCAATTGCCCCGGATAATCGTCGACACACGTAGAGGACGTCATGCAGGAAATCAGCTTCAATGAGGCCGGGGCAATTGCCCCGGATAATCCCATCTCTTGCTGTGCGGCCCCTCGTGGATATCATAGCTTCAATGAGGCCGGGGCAATT
>JAAXIA010000038.1 GCA_012270595.1 Rhodanobacteraceae bacterium
CGATGTCTTCGTAGACGGATTTGAGACCCGGCTCAGCCTCGAGCTTCGGCCACAGGATCTGGTGCAGGCGCAGCGTGATGTCGGCGTCCTCGGCGGCGTAGCGGCAAGCGTTGGCCAGATCCAGATGTGAGAAGGGAATTTGCCTGGCACCCTTGCCTACTACGTCTTCGTACTTGATGGTCTGGTAACCAAGATAGTGGCGTGCCAGTGAGTCCATATCGTGCCGTGTGGCGGTGGCGTTTAACACGTAGGATTCCAGCATGGAATCGTGCCTGAGTCCCCGCAACATGATGTGGTAACGCGCAAGGATATGGATATCGTATTTGGCATGCTGGCCGAGTTTGGCCAGCAAGGGATCTTCAAGGAAAGGCTTAAGTGCCGCGAGCACGGTGTCGCGATCAAGTTGCGTGGGGACACCAGGGTAATCGTGTGCTAGCGGAATGTAACAGGCCTGGCCTGGTTCCAGCGCCAGACTTAGGCCAACGATCTGTGCCAGTAGTGGATCCAGATGGGTGGTTTCAGTATCGAAAGCGAGCAGCGCGGCAGTACGTAGTTTTCGCAGCCAGTGTTCTAAAGATGCTTGGGTGGTGACCAGCTCGTAGTTTCCTGGGTGCGTCATCCAGTGGGCGGCCTTAAGCTTTGGCGATGTGCTGGAAGGGGTGTCCTCGCGTGTTGTGTGCTGGTGTTCCGCGAGCGCTGTGCGCTGATTGAGTTCCTGCAGCATCGTTGTGAATTCGTAGCGTCTGTAGAGCGCATGGAGCTGCACTCTATCTACTTCGCACTTCCTTAGTTCGTCTGGGTGAACACCTAGATCGGCATCGGTTTTGATGGTGACTAATGCGCGTGATAGAGGCAATTGGGGCAGGGCTTCACGCAGGTATTGGCCAATTTTGCCGCCCACCTGGTCGGCATGGGTGATCACCCCGTCGAGTGAGCCGTATGTGTGTAACCATTTGGCGGCAGTTTTGGGTCCGCATTTAGGTACGCCGGGCACGTTGTCGATACTGTCGCCGGTCAAGGCAAGGAAATCGGCGATGTGTGTCGCGGGTACGCCGAATTTTTGCGCTACCGCCTTGGCATCCATGACTTGTCTTGTCATGGTGTTGATGAGCGTAATGCCCTCGCGTACCAGCTGGGCCAGGTCTTTGTCACCGGTGGATATTTCCACCTTGACGCCTTGCGCGTGCGCCTGTAGTGCCAGTGTGCCGATGACATCATCCGCTTCCAGACCGGGCACAGACACAATAGGTAAACCCAGCGCCTTGACGATGGCCAGCATCGGTTCTACCTGCGCGCGCAGGTCGGCGGGCATCGGTGGGCGATTGGCCTTGTACTGACTATAGAGCGCGTGGCGGAAGGTGGGGCCAGGGGCATCGCTAATAAATGCGGCGTAGTCCGGGTTGCTTTTGAGTGTGGCGCGCAGCATATTAACCACGCCGAACAAGGCACCGGTGGGTTCGCCTTGGCTATTACTGAGCGGCGGTAGGGCGTGGAAAGCACGGTACAGGTAGGAAAAACCGTCAATAAGGATCAGTGTGCTCATAGCCTTTATTGTCGCATGCTTGGCTTTCCATACCTGGACACACACCGCGCCTTTAGTTCCTTTTATTTATTATGCTCCGTTCTCCATACTTGTGGACAGAGCTGTCATGAAAGCTGTCTCGCGTCTGTCTTCCTTGGGTATCTTGATTGCTGTGAGGGCATTGTCTCCCTGTACCCGCGTGGTTGTTTCGGGCAAATCCCGATTTGGTGCGGTTCCACCACCAAAGCTGAATGATCGCGGGACAGGTTTGCTCGTAGTGCCTGCCTGGGGTGCAGCCAGCCCAGTGGCGCAGCGGCGATCAGGGCGCGAACCATGGCGTATTTGTCTTGTTCATCCACAGGTTAACTTTCGTATGCCGCATGATGTGCCACCGGTACCACGGTGATTGACAGACTTCTGCACCGGCGAAGGCGTCGCTCTCCGCGCGAGTGAATACTCCAGCGAACGACTATAAGCATCTGTTCATATTCTTCTGACGTAGTTAAGCGTTGCCGCCTGGATCTCCGATACCTTATTGGCTACGTCATATCTCTTCTGCTGGACTGTGTCCGGCTCTGTGTGCCCACGATCGGGAGCCTGCTCGTACCGCCCCCGTTTTTCGTGAGCGGCACCAGGGCTGATTTTTTTCAAAGCCCTCTCCAGTAAAGAGCGTGCCATGCTTCACGAACCTGGCTTTGAGGCTGCTAAAATGGTTGGCATGTACAAACGCCTATCAGTTGCTTTCTTGATCCTTGCCGCCTGTCTTATGGAAAGCGGCTGCCATGGCAGCAAGATATTGTTATCCAAATTTTATTCAAATCAGAGCACTGAGATCAGTCTGGCGCAAGCACGGCAGGCGTTGCAGGATGCAACGCCTTGCTGCCAAAGTTTTGCCGACTTCTCCTATGAGCAGTTCCTGCCACTGCGACCACAACCTTTCCGCCTGGGTATCGGTAGCCAGGTGGCCAGTCTGGCTGGCACGCGCAGTTATTTTCTGACCTTCAAACTACGGTCTGATGTCAAACTGCCTTACCGCGTGGGCCTTAAGTCTGAACTTAATGGACACTGGATAAAAGACAGCTATCTTTTGGCTCCTACGGTGACATTACTTGATGCCGGATTTCAACCTATCTACACCCAGGACATCAATCTGTGCGAATACATGAGCTGGAGCAGTGTCAACAGCGGTGCATTTGGCAGCATCACCATATCTGATCCCAAGGCCCGCTATCTGGTGCTCTACAGCTCCGAAAAGCAGCAATCCAGTGGTACCTACTGGGAACAGTCGCCTGCCACCTTTTCGTTCGACACCCCCACCGACCTGGTCTCCAAAGGCAGTTTTAAAGTGCCACATGGTCCCAATGGGACGATCTGGATTGGCTTGATGACCAAGGGTTATGCCGAGGCAGTCAAATACGGCATCTGTGGCAAGCCGGAGTAGGCACCGGGTTACTCTAAATACCTTGCGGATGACCACGCTCATGTAACCAGGTAAGCGTTCAGATGAGCTTTAAGGCGAAGGCAGATGTGCTTTAAGGCGAAGGCAGATGTGCTTGTTAGTTCTTCTATGTGCTACAATGGTAGGCCGGGTTTAACCAATTTGGTTTTGCCTCATGTTCGGTGTAGCAACAGGCCTGAACCTTAAGCTCGGGCAAGAATAAAGAGAATCTCCGAATGACCTCACCCCATGAACTTTTAAGTAACAATCAGCGCTGGGCCACCCGTGTCAGCATACAACAACCGGGCTTTTTTGAAAGACTGGCCGAACAGCAACAGCCAACATGCCTGTGGATCGGCTGCGCCGATTCGCGCGTGCCGGCCAGCTGCGTGGTGGATGCAAAGCCTGGTGAACTTTTTGTCCACCGCAATATAGCCAATGTGGTGGGACATACCGATCTTGGTGTGCTCTCCAGCATCCAGTTCGCGGTAGAGGTGCTCAAGGTCAGTCATATTCTGGTGGTGGGCCACTACGGCTGTGGTGGCGTGGGAGCAGCATTGAAACAATCACGCCTTGGCCTTATCGATAACTGGTTGTGCCCGATAGGTGAGATTGCGCGCAAACACCAGTGCAAACTCGATCCGTCACTGGAGTTCGATACGCGTCATGCACGTCTGTGTGAACTGAACGCGCTTGAGCAAGCGGTTAACGTGTGCCGCAGTAGCGTCGTGCAGGCGGCTTGGGATCGCGGCCAGGAACTGGGCGTACGCGCATGGATCTATGCGCTGAAAGACGGTCACATCCACGACCTTGGACTGGATATACGCAGCACCAGGCAGCTACCCACTGCCTACGAGAACGTTCTTAAACGACTCGATCGCCAATGGCAAGGCCCGGCAGAACCCATGCCCGTTTGATGGTTTAACTGAATTTCCACATTTTGCGGGTATGGCGCTTAAATTAGCCTGCGGTGGGCGGTGCTTGGACAGCCATCTCCAACACGATGCGACAGGCCAGCCACATCGTGCCGGAATCATGATCAGTTTATAAATTGTATGCGCGCTCTTCGTGCTCGCTCAGGTCAAGGCCCATGTGCTCCTGCTCCTCGTTTGCACGCAATCCCAACACACAATCAACCAGCCTGAGTACAATCCAGCTCGGCACAGCGCACCAGACGATGGTAAAGCACACGCCTTTCGTCTGAATCCATAGCTGCCCGCTCAGTGAGGTAACGGTGCTGTCGAAACCTCCAAGCTTGGGTGATGCCAGTGGTCCGGTGAGCAATGCGCCAACGATGCCGGCGATCGCATGTACACCGAAAGCGTCCAGGGTATCGTCGTAGCCCAGGCAGTATTTGAGCCGTGTGGCCGCAAAGAAGCACACCGCACCAGCAATCAGGCCCAACACGAGTGCGCCACCTGGTCCGCAGGTACCGGCGGCCGGGGTCACCGCTACCAAACCAGCAACTGCGCCCGAGGCAATACCC
>JAAXIA010000094.1 GCA_012270595.1 Rhodanobacteraceae bacterium
CGACTCTGAATAGATCAGAGCTTCCTTAGCGCATTGAGGGCAGAAGTGTTCTCTTATGCCCTCAATGCTTTCCAAGCGATCTGGGCGCGACTGGTGCCTGCCAAGCCTTATAGACTAACTTCCCGGCCCCTTACCTTCCTTCCGAGAACTGGCCACTGTTTTTCAGTGCGCCTACTTCACCGCCAGGGCTTTTGGTGTGGCAAAAAAGGCACATGAAGCCATGTTCAACGCGGTGTGGAAAACCGGCAAGCTGGGCATCTATGATCTCACCACCCACCAGGTCAAGCCCAAATCGGCCTGGCCCAATCTTGAGAATTTGGCCAGATTCTACGCCAGGTACGGTGTCGACCAGAAACAGTTCATCTCCACAGCCTACTCTTTCAGCGCAAACATGCAAATGAAGCGTGCCGATCAAGAGATCATGACCATCGGCACGACCATGACACCTACCATCATGGTCCATGGCAAGTACCGCCTAACACCTATCAGTGCTAGGGGTTACGGCAAAACCATTGCTCTCACCCAATGGCTTGTTAGCAAGGAAACCGCTGGAAAATAATTTATACTCACCATGCAGTACTCCTTCCGGACCTGTACGTGACCATCACGGAGAAGACCATGTGCAAACGATTATTTCTATTCCCTCTATTTACCATCTCGCTGTTGTTTCCCCTATGTGGTGCTGCCAACCAGCCGACGGCAAGCACGCCCTACACCGAAGGACGCGCATATGTAACGTTGCCTGCGCCTCATCTGCACCATGCCTTGAATCCTCACCATTGTCCCTATGGTGCTATTTGTGTGGCGCACCCTGATGCTGACGATGCCACCCATATCCACTTGTACTGGAATAATAGCTATTTTTCCAATTTCAAGCAAGTCGATTTTAAAGTGCATGGAAAATTCATTAAAGGTGGAGGAAAGGATTTCAATCATATTGCATATCATCTTGAGCCTGGAGAAACCATTGACTTTATTCTCGTCTGGACACTATGTAATGATTCAGACGAATATGATTACTATATTAATTCTGAAGATTTTAGTTTAACCGTTCCTGAAATATGGGATTCCTTGGCTGCCTACAAAATTGGCGAAAAAGTCCAGTACGAGGGCAAGGTCTACTGTGCCAGAGAAAGTTATCAGGGGCATGGTGATCCCAGCTGGATAAAATCTTCACTATGGAGAAGATGTAGTCTTCTATAAGCGCCTCTGTTTGCACTATTCCTGTCAATAGAATACCCCTCCCCGCAGGATTATACACCCTGCGGGGAGGTTATAAAAAGACAGCATAAAACCTGTTTTTACTGGATTTTCTGGCTGGATTTTTCATATGTTCTTGCAGTGCTCACGAGCTACGTAAAAATGCCAGTATTGCTGCACGTGCCTCTTCCACACCCATGCCAGTGGATGCTGAAAATATTTGTGCTGTGACCGTATGTCGGCGCAATGTTTCACGCACCGTCGTCAACGACTTGAGCGCCTGGTTTCGAGAAAGCTTATCCGCCTTGGTAAGTAGTAACCGGCAAGGCAGATGGCTGGCAGTACAAAAATCAAGCATCATGTGATCGAATACTTTTAACGGGTGACGCATATCAGCAATCAACACCACACCACGCAGGCTCTGGCGACACCGCATATAGGCGTCCATTTCATGTTTCCAGTGTTCACGTAAATGCTGCGGCACCTTGGCATAACCATAGCCCGGCAAGTCTACCAGACGCGCCGAATCGCTCTCCCCCAGTGCTGGCAGGGTAAAAACCACCATCTGCTGGGTGCGCCCCGGTGTCCTTGAGGTACGCGCCAGACTTTTGTGTCCACTTAGCGCATTGATGGCACTGGACTTGCCCGCATTAGAGCGGCCAGCAAAAGCCACCTCCGCGCCACGATCGGCGGGCAACTGACTCATACGATGGGCGGCCAGCATGAAACGCGCGCCCTGAATGGGATTGGATAAAATGAACATGGTTTGCACTGGCAGCAACAACCTCCGTTACGAGCACGCTAACGATATAATCAGCAAGCCGCGTAAACGTATGAAAAAGGAAAATCGCATTTATCCTTTCCACATTTTTCGAACGCATTCTTGAAGGTCTAGCGAAGAATAGCTATTCTGACAGATTAACAGACGCAAGCGATGCCAAGCGTCCACTACTGAGCTAGCAAGTGTATGTGTTTTCGCCTGATTCATTCCTGCTTTGCAGTCATCAGCACGCTTGGCTTGATGCTATGGCTATTGATAACATCGGAAACAACGCATGCCGGAAATCAAGTCATCGCTCCCAGTGAGCGTCATACAACGCACCGCACCCACTCCAGTCCCAATCACAACCAGCCCGGGGTTGACCAGAGCAAGATCGTTCTTTGCGCTGCCTGTCATGGTGTGTATGGTAACGCCACCGATCCACGCTACCCAAAACTGGCCGGTCAAGTTGCAAGTTTCATCGTTTTGCAGTTACAGCATTTCAAAAGTGGTAAACGCCACAATCCGGTGATGCAAGCCCTGTCCAAAACGCTTTCCAAACAAGACATCCACCAACTCGGTAGCTATTTTGCCAGCCAGCAGGTCCAACCCAAGCTGACCAGCAACCGACTGAACGGTGATGGCAGGAAACTTTATCGTGAGGGCGATGCCAAACACAACATACCCGCCTGTACGGCATGCCATGGTAGCAGCGGTCACGGCAACCCAGGTGCAAAGTATCCACGCTTGAGTGGGCAGTTTGCCCAATACACCGAGAAAACGCTGAGATACTGGCATAATGGCGGTCATGAATATGATGCGCCTGCTTACGATGAAATCATGCCCATGATCGGCAAGCGACTCAATATGCACGACATTACCGCACTATCTCGCTACATTGAAGCCATGCCTACCCAAAATGGTACTGACCGCCGTGAGACCAATCTATCGACTCCCATATGGAAAGCCGCGACTAAAAACGGCCCGCTTGCCCATTAAATCTTCACCATTTATTAACCAGCACTCGAGGACCCGTGTCCATGCGTAACTATTTGCCCTTACTTTTGACTCCTTTGCTCGCACTCGCCGCATGCGGCCATCACGGCAACCGGAACAAACCGCCAGTAACCCACACCAGCGCAAAAATACCCACCTCGGCCAATTCAGAGGCAGCGGCAGCTCACCCTGCAAGCGCGACGTCGGTGCCGCCGACGGTATCCACACAAAACAGCGCTTCCACCGATCAGCACTGGGTGGAAGGCAAAAACTACTTCCTGATCCAGCCGGCTCAGCCCACCGGCCATCCCGACAAGGTCGTGGTAACCGAAGTATTCTCTTATGCCTGCATTGCCTGCAATGCTTTCCAACCGATCTGGGCGCGATTGGTCCGTGCCATGCCGTCTAATGTGGTTATAGACTACCTTCCCGCCTCCTTCATTCCTTCCGAGAACTGGCCACTGTTTCAGCGCGCCTATTTCACCGCCAGAGCTTTTGGTGTGGCAAAAAAGGCACATGAAGCCATGTTCAAAGCGGTGTGGAAAACCGGCAAGCTGGGCATCTATGATCCCACCACCCACCAGGTCAAGCCCAAATCGGCCTGGCCCAATCTTGAGAATTTGGCCAGATTCTACGCCAGGTACGGTGTCGACCAGAAACAGTTCATCTCCACAGCCTACTCTTTCAGCGTAAACATGCAAATGAAGCGTGCCGATCAAGAGATCATGGCCATCGGTACGACCATGACACCTACCATCATGGTCAATGGCAAGTACCGCCTAACACCTATCAGCGCTGGGGGTTACGGCAAAACCATTGCCCTCACCCAGTGGCTTGTCAGCAAGGAAACCGCTGGAAAATAATTCATACTACCCATGTAGTACTCCTTCCGGACCTGTACGTGACCATCACGGAGAAGACCATGTGCAAACGATTATTTCTATTCCCTCTATTTACCATCTCGCTGTTGTTTCCCCTATGTGGTGCTGCCAACCAGCCAACGGCAAGCGCGCCCTACACCGAAGGACGCGCATATGTAACGTTGCCTGCGCCTCATCAACGCTACAACGGCAAAGGCAAGGTCGAGGTTGTTGAAATATTTTCCTACGGCTGTATACACTGTGCCGAGTTTGCACCCTACGCGGAGAAACTTCGCACATCACTGCCGCCGGGCGTGGTATTCAAATTGCTTCCGGCGGCATTTAACCAAGCCTGGATGCCATACGCCCGAGCTTACTATGCAGCCAGCCAGCTCGGGGTAGCACAAAAATATCACCTGAAACTGTTCAACGAGAAATTACATCAAGATTTTCCGTTGAAACACCACCCACTTAACACACTCGATCAGCTCGCCGACTTCTACGCGCGTCAGGGAGTCGACCGTACGCGGTTTATGCGCATCGCCCGTTCATCCCAAGCCACCAAAGCGCTCAAGGCTGACCTGAAACTGATCGAAAAATGGGGCGTCCAGGCAACTCCAACCATTGTGGTGGACGGCAAGTATCGTAGCGATCAAATCAGTAGCTACCAGCAACTGATCAAACTGAGTCGCTGGCTGGTCAAACGCGAACTAGCCCCAAAACACGACAGGTAAAACCACAGGCATGCTGCCCCAAACCTGGCACCCGGTGCTGCTTTCAAAGTGCAGCTTAGTTCGGTGAACCGCTGCACTAACAATATAAGCGGCCGCCGGGTACGTCTGCTTAGCTGTAATATCCTGGCCGGCGGTAGCGTACAACGTTACCGCCAATACTTTACCCGCAGTCTAAGCGCCGTATTACCGGCACGCAGCAAGCTAAACAACCTTGATCACCTCGCCAATCTGCTACGGAAATTTGACATCGTTGGCTTGCAGGAAGCCGACGCCGGCAGTCTGCGTTCAGGCTTTCTCAATCAAACCCGCTACCTGACCGAAGCTGCCGGCATGCCGTACTGGAGCCACCAGCCGAATCGCTTCATGGCAAATCTGGCGCACTCGGCCAATGGACTCATTAGCCGGTTCGAACCCAGCATAGTCATCGACCATCCACTACCCTGTCGCGTTCCTGGTCGCGGTGCGCTGCTCGCGCGCTTTGGCGAGAATGATGAAGACGCGCTCGCGGTCATGGTAGCCCACCTGTCACTGGGTGCCCAGGCGCGAACGCGCCAGATCGCCTATATCACCGAGGTATTGCAGCATTATCGCCATATCGTCCTGATGGGCGACTTCAATACCACGACACGAAGCGCCGAAATGAAGCAGCTGTTTGCGCACAGCAACGTGCAACCACCGTCGCACTCGCCACCAACCTATCCCAGCTGGAAACCACACCGCGCACTGGATCATATTCTTTTTTCGCCTTCCATTGGTCTGAATAAAATCTGGACCTTGCCGCAAGCCTTCTCCGATCACCTTCCTGTTGCCGCTGAAATACACTTGCCCTCATCTGCCGCAAAAAATCCACTATGAACATGCGCCATCTCATCTGGCTCATCCTCCCCTGGATGCTCATCGTTATCGTCGGGCTATTGGCTTGGTGGTTACGTGTTGGCCTGATAGANNCCGCCTGCGCTGGCGCACCAATGCACCGCCCACGGCGGACCGGCATGGTGCCCATTGCGCACCTTCGCCGTGCAGGCATTCGTTCACTACGGCTATGGCTATGCGGCACTTCTTGCCGCAGCACTCACGTTATGCTGGTCACAAACTTTCACGGCCTGGCTAGCTGCCGCACTGGGCCTGTTCGCCCTGATCATGTATTGCCCCGATGGCGGTGCCTTGGCGCTGCTGATCGGCTTCCTGCGTTTGGCACGGCAGCAGGCTGCGACAACCTGCTGAGCCTTAAAGTCATCAGCACGACAACCGACGCCATACCCGCCACCAGCTGGCAAACACAGGCACAGCCATCGCCAGACACAGTCCCAGCCATAACCACGCACACAGGTTCTGGCCGTGCTCCTTAACCACCATGATCCCGCCCAATAATGACACCAGAGCGGCAAGTAGGCGCTGTTCCAGTGACGGCATGGAAGCCTCGTGCCACAACAGCGCCCAAGCCGCGTAAGCAACGCTGGGCAGGGCGAATAACCCTAGCGGGAAATCGCGGTAACGACCGTCAAACACTTCCAGCAAACTGTAAAATGCCAGTGCAAATAGCCATGCAAAACGCCAGTGCCTCGTTGGCAATACCACCGTGGGTGCCCGTGCCAGGCATGCAGCCACTGACCGTGCGAGGGAAAGAGCCGTATAAAGGGCCAGCAGACAGGCAACAACCGCCAGACTCCATTGCCAAAACCGTGTACAAGCCAGATACATCTGGCGGCCTTGCCACAGAAGAGCACTACCACTACCCAATCCAGCCAGCACCAATGCAAGATAACCGCGCCAGCCACGCCAAGCGCTTTTCCAGCTACCGACGAGAGCAAACAAAAGCGCGCCAATCAAAGCGGCCAGGCCACCCAGCAGCCAGCCATAGGGCACTTCTGTCACTGGACCACGCATGGAAAACTTGGGTTTGGCTTGTGCGTTCAGAATACCCCAGTAGCCCCCTACCGTACCCTCCTGCACGCGTTTCCATGGCTGATCGAAAGCCTCAATCAGATTGTAGGGAATCTTTTTTGCCTGCGCATAAGCAAGAAAGGTACGCAGATAACGTGCCTCATTCACTAAACCTGGAACAGCAGCTCGCCGCGAACGACCTGCACTGGGCCAGCCAGTTTCACCAATCATCACCCGCTTACCGGGGAAAGCACGCCGCATGGCAGCATAAATCCGGACAACATGACGCAATGCATGCTTAACTGCTATCGGCTTGTCTTCCCAATAGGGTAAAACGTGAATGGTAAGATAATCCACTGCCGCGGCCATTTGCGGGTAGCGTTTCCAGTTCTCCCACACATCGGCATAGCTCACTGGCACCGATGCGGGGATGGCTACGCGTACCTGACGGATATAGGCAGCCAGATCGCGCGGCGACAGCTCGCCACGCAGCAGTACTTCATTGCCCACAATGACGCCGCGCAACACCTGCGGGTATGCACGCACATTGGCAATACCCTGCGCGATCTCGCGCGCATTTTTTCTACGATTTCGATCGAGCCAGATACCCATCAACACTTTCATACCATAGCGCCGCGCAATAGCCGGTACCACCGACAAACCCTGGCTTTGTGCATAAGTACGCACACAATTAAAGTGCTCTGACAGAATACGCAGATCTGCGCTTATCTGTGCCGGGCGGATAAAACGGTGTGAATTAAATGGCGACTCGCCCGATCGCCGGTAAGGCGCGTACGAAACGCAAGCGATGCGTGCCGACGGCGCATCTGGTACTTCCACCGCACGCCCAGCCTGCCACCACCAGAAAAGCCCACCCAGTGCTGTCAGCACCAGTAACAACCAGGCAAGATAGATTGACAGTGATAACCGTGCAGGCAATGACAACATAGCGTTTTACGAATGCAGTGGGTCAGGGCTCAAACAGCCCGACCAAGCTTAACAGCAGGCAGCGCACATGCCTGTATGCTGCGGCGTCCTTTTTAATAATTTCACCGTCATCTGTCGGTTACCGGTTTTGATAAAGGCATCTGTCAGACCGCAATCAGTCGAAATGTTTGGCCTCCATGAGCATGATTGGGGTTTTACCCCCATTTAAACGGCTTCTCTCTTTTTAAAGGGCATGATCAGATCTGGTCTGAACTACTCATATCACGCGAGCGGAGGTACGTGATTCCCAGATGGTATCGCCATGCAGGCGTAGCTATCACATACAATATGCATACAAGATCGGTCAGGAGCTTAAGTTTGCAACGAAGCAAATACTTCCCGAAACCATTTCTTACTGGCTGTTCACCCGCTGTGCTCATCAAATCGTTGATGCTGCCAGTGAGCTGGCCGCGCTCGGCTGGACGCCTGCCACCAGCGGCAATTTCTCGATGCAGGTGGATGACAGGCATGTGGCAATCACTATTTCTGGTCGCAATAAAGCCCATCTGTGCCACGACGACATCATGTTAATTGACCAACAGGGTCGAGCTGTAGGCAATGATGCCCGCCCTAGTGCCGAAACCCTGCTACACAGCCAGATCTACCGTCGTTGGCCCATCATGCAAGTAGTCATACACACACACTCGCGCACGCAAAGTGTGGCTTCGCGTTTATTCGCCAAGTCTGGTATGGTGAAGCTCAGAGGCTGGGAGTTACAGAAGGCTATTGCCGGTTATCACAGCCATGAAGAGGTTCTGGAAATTCCGGTTTTTTCCAATAGGCAACATATACCCGAGCTAGTGACGCAGGTAGATCGCTGGATTGAAACCGGCAAGGCACTGTTCGCCTATCATATTGATGGGCATGGTCTGTACACCTGGGGGCGCGATATGGATGAGGCGCGCCGTCATCTGGAAGCTTTAGAATTTCTACTTGCCTGCGAACTTGATGTAAGGAACTTGTCTGCATGACCCGCTTGCGTATTTTTACAGTAAGCTGTCCCGACGCGCCACCCGCCACCTACACCGAAGAAGGCGCCATCACCCATGAACTAGCACAAGTCGGAGTGCGCTTTGAACGCTGGGAAACCAGACAGCCGGTGCTACCCGGTGCCAGTCAGGATGAAGTGATTGCCGCTTACCGCGAGGATATTGATCGCCTGATGCGCGAACAAGCCTATACATCAGTGGACGTCGTTAGCCTTAAGCCGGACCATCCCGAGCGCGCTGCATTACGCCAGAAATTCCTTGCCGAAC
The DNA here is from genome assembly GCA_012270595.1 of Rhodanobacteraceae bacterium. GTDB lineage: Bacteria > Pseudomonadota > Gammaproteobacteria > Xanthomonadales > Rhodanobacteraceae > Rhodanobacter_A. The sequence goes on from JAAXIA010000094.1 coordinate 8,678, forward strand.
ACACGCACAGTGAGGATGAGGTACGCTTCTTTGTGGCAGGTGCCGGGCAGTTCACTTTGCACATCGCCGACAAGGTATACGACGTGTTGTGCAAATCTGGAGATTTCATTGGCATACCTGACGGCACGCCGCACTGGTTTGATATGAGTCAATCGCCCTATTTCGTAGCCATTCGCCTTTTTACTAACAAGGATGGCTGGATTGCCCACTACACTGGTAGCAATATCGCACAACAATTTCCGCGTATGCGGCCCGTTGTATAGCACCACTGAATCCTGTTCACGGTCGACAACCACATGTCCCATATC
>JAAXIA010000181.1 GCA_012270595.1 Rhodanobacteraceae bacterium
GTCTATACCTCGCGTGAAGCGATTGGGCAGATTTTCCTGCCCTGGGTCAATCGCGCACTGATGCTGGCGGTGATTTTTACGGTGGTGTTTTTTGGCTCTTCCAGTGCGTTGGGTGGTGCCTACGGTATTGCGGTGACGGGTACCATGGCCATTGATACCGGACTTACCATGATTGTAGCGCGGCGTATGTGGCACTGGAGTCGCACCATGGTGATTACCGTCGCGTTGGTGCTTTTGTGTATTGATCTGGGATTTTTTGGCGCTAATACCCTGAAAATAGCCGATGGTGGCTGGTTTCCCCTGGTGCTTGGCCTGTTATTGTTCACGGTGATGACCACTTGGCGTCGTGGTCGCGAACTGGTGATTCGCCAGATCAAGCAAGGGGGTCTGGCGCTGGAGACATTTATCGAAAACATTAGTGAGCACCCGCCATTGCGCGTGCCTGGGACCGCAGTGTTTCTCACTGCCAACCCGAACTCGGTACCGCATGCGTTGTTACATAATCTTAAGCATAACAAGGTGTTACATGAGCGCAATGTATTGTTGACGGTGGGTGTGCTGGAAACCCCTGTCGCCGAGGCACAGGAGCGGATCAAGATCGAAGATCTAGGCGACCAGTTTTATCGGCTCAGCTTGCGTTTTGGTTTTGCGGAGGATTCGAATGTACCTCTGTCATTGGCGCATTGTTCGCGTATAGGCGTGGCGTTTGACATGATGGATACCACTTTTTTCCTGTCGCGTGAAAATATCGTGGCCGATGAGCGCCGCCCGGGTATGGCGCTATGGCGTGACAAATGGTTTGCCTTTCTGTCGCGTAACGCGTTGCCAGCGACGGCTTTTTTTCATATTCCAGGTAATCGGTTGATTGAACTTGGCGCACAGATGGAAATCTAGAAATACAAGCATAGCCTTGAACACTTGCAGTGTGAAAGATAAAACTCAAACACGAGGTGTGCGTACGCATGATGGTTGGCGCGAGGCGGGCTGGTTTTCGCGGTATCTTGTCTGTTTCCCTTTATTGACGGCATGATGTTGACATGACCGAAGCGCGCATCATTACCCCTTCTCCCCAGCCTGATGACGAAGTGCTGGAGGATTCGATCCGTCCGCGGCGGCTGACTGAATATCTGGGTCAGAAGGCCGTGCGCGAGCAGTTGTCAATCTATATTGAGGCCGCTAAAAAACGCGCAGAGGCGCTGGATCATGTATTGATCTTTGGCCCGCCAGGGCTTGGCAAAACCACCTTGAGTCATGTTGTCACCAACGAACTGGGTGTCAATATCCGCTCCACTTCCGGTCCGGTGTTGGAGCGCAGCGGTGATCTGGTGGCCTTATTGACCAATCTGGAGGCGCGTGATGTACTGTTCGTCGATGAAATTCATCGACTGTCACCCTTGGTTGAGGAGGTGCTTTATCCGGCGATGGAAGATTTTCAGGTTGATATCGTCATCGGCGAGGGGCCTGCTGCGCGTTCGATCAAGCTGGATTTGCCACCCTTTACCCTTATAGGGGCGACAACCCGTGCCGGTTTGCTTACCGCGCCGCTACGGGATCGTTTCGGTATTGTGCAGCGTCTGGAGTTCTATTCCGTCCAGGAGCTGACTGCCATTGTGCGCCGTTCAGCGCGCATTTTGGCGATTGATTGCGAACCTGATGGTGCCGCAGAAATTGCGCGTCGTGCGCGTGGTACCCCGCGCATCGCCAATCGTTTGTTGCGTCGCGTGCGTGATTATGCCCAGGTGCGGGCAGCGGGATGCATTACTTGTGCGGCGGCGCAGGCGGCTATGGATATGTTGAAGGTGGATGGTCAGGGGTTCGATGAGCTGGACCGTCGCCTGCTTGGCGTACTTGTTGACAATTTTGACGGTGGTCCGGTGGGCGTGGAGTCTCTGGCTGCTGCCCTGTCTGAGGATCGTGGCACACTGGAGGATGTTGTTGAACCTTACCTGATCCAGCAGGGCTTTTTGATCCGCACCGCACGTGGTCGCATGGTCAGCGCAAAGGGTTGGCGGCATCTGGGGTTGACGCCACCTAGTCAGCGGCAATCGGGTGATTTGTTCAATGCAAAGTCGTGAAAAGATCAGGAAATTGTGTGGAGTTTTTAATTCTACTGTGGGAGAAACTAGTTGCCACATGGTGCAGGCGGCTTGTTAAAATCAGCGCGTAAAGGATTTTTTTCGACCGCATGGTTAATATAATGTTAATGTTGTGCTACTACCTGCGTTTATCCTGACATGTCTGCAATCCATCCCGCCCATTCTTTTGTTTGGCCTGTCAGGGTTTACTGGGAAGATACCGATGCCGGTGATGCCGTTTATCATGCCAGTTATCTGCGTTTTCTGGAACGTGCCCGTAGCGAGTGGCTACGCACTCTGGGATTTAGCCAGCAGGAACTTAAGACCACCCATGGTCTGGCACTGATGGTGCGTGACATGCATCTGGATTTTTTGCGCGTAGCGAAACTGGATGATGAGCTGGAAGTAAGCGTAGTTGTGCAAGCGTGGCGTGGTGCCAGTATTCTATTCGTGCAGACGGTCTCGCAGGTCCATGGTGCGCTTTTGCTCCGGGCACAGGTGCGGGTGGCCTGCGTGGATATACGGCGCATGCGGGGCATGCGTATTCCTGCTTGGTTGATGGCGAAGTTGCCTTAAGCCGGGCCAGCTTCGGTGAGATACAGAGATGACGGATGGTGGCATGAATATTTTTAGCCTGGTTGCCAGTGCAAGTGGGCCAGTGCAACTGGTGTTGCTGGTTTTGCTCGTGTTTTCCTTTATGTCGTGGGTCATCATTCTGCGTAAGTACTGGCAGCTTAAGTCTGCGCTGAATAATGCCGAAGCGTTTGAAGAACGGTTTTGGTCGGGAACCAGTCTGGCCAAGCTGTTTCGTGAGATCAGTGGTCACAAGGGTGGCCATGGTGGGATGGAAAACATCTTCAGGTCTGGGTTCCGTGAGTTTGCGCGCCAGCGCCAGCAAGGTCGACAAGATGCACCACTAGCGATGGAGGGAGTCGAGCGCACTATGCAGGTTGCGGTCACCCGCGAGCTGAGTTTGCTGGAGCGTAATCTGGAGTTTCTTGCTAATGTCGGTTCAATTAGCCCTTACGTGGGTCTTTTTGGCACGGTTTGGGGCATCATGGGTGCGTTCCAGGGGCTGGGCCAGATCAAAAGTGTGACGATTGCCGTGGTAGCGCCGCATATC